>WREJ01000008.1 GCA_009779395.1 Coriobacteriia bacterium | reverse complement strand
CGCCTGCGGGAGCCGTAAAAGCAGCATCAGGCAAGACAGCCAAAAGCGCACGACCCAGCTTGAAGGCAAGTTCTGGGGTCAGCTCTGTATTGGCAACACCACGAATGCCGTCAGTTCCAAACAGCTTTGCTGCTGCAGTCGCCGACGACGTATCTGCTGAAGTGCCTGGTGAACTAGCTTGTGGACTACCCTGTGACATCTGATGCCTCTTTCGTAAAGGTGTTTCTGAAGAGCTCGCCTCGCAAGAAAGAAAGGAGCCCGTCCCGCTTACCCCAGTGGACAGGCTCATCTTCTTGTTGCGCTTGCTTTGCTTTCCGGTTCAAGCACACAGCTTTATCTCTTGCTGAACTGTGGCCTCTTCCGTGCTTTTTTCAGTCCGTACTTTTTGCGCTCGACCATACGCGGGTCACGACGCAGCAGTCCTGCTTTTTTCAGTCCCATGCGGTGGTCTTCGCTTGCCTCGAGCAGTGCACGAGCAATACCCAGACGCAGAGCACCCGCCTGACCAGAAATGCCGCCGCCATGCAACAGCGCGATGACGTCAAACTGCTTGCTGACGTCAACTGCCCTAAAGGGAGCATTGATGTAGTTCAGCAGTGCCTGACGACCAAAGTATTCAAGACCGTCAACGCCATTGGCATAGATTTTGCCCGTACCGGGGAAAATACGCACGCGGGCAACGGCGTTCTTGCGACGACCAGTACCACTGTAGCTGACCGCTGCTTTTGGCAGGTCAAGCTTTGGCTTTGCTGGCTTTGTCACCTTTGGGGGGACAACATTTTTTGCTGGTGCTGCTTTTTTGGCAGCAGGCTTTTTCGCTGCTGGCGCATCAGCAGTCTTATCAGCAGCGTCAGCTTTCTTTGCTGCTGGTTTTTTAGCGGCTGGCTTTTTCGCTGCAGGTTTTTTGGCAGCATCAGCTTTCTTTGCTGCTGGTTTTTTGGCAGCTGGCGCAGCAGCAGTCTTATCAGCAGCTTTTTTGGGTGCTGCCTTTTTTGGAGCAGCTTTTTTCTCTGCCGCTGGCTTTTTCGCCGCAGCTTTTTTTGTGGTATCGGCAGCCTTATCAGTGGTTTTCTCTGCGGCTTTCTCGCTAGCCTTTGCCGCAGCCTTGTCCTCTGTTTTTGCTGCTTTTTTCTCTGCCATGTTCTTATACCTCCAGCTCGATCTTGCGGGGATTTTGAGCCTGGTGTGGGTGTTCAGGTCCCGCATACACTTTCAGCTTTTTACCCTGCGCCCGACCCAAAGAATTCTTTGGAAGCATTCCCTTTACTGCTTTTTCGATAACGCGCTCTGGATGCTTTTCCATCATGCGCTCGAATGACACTTCTTTCAAGCCTCCCGGATAGCCACTATGCGAAAAGTAGCTTTTCTGAGCAGCCTTATTGCCCGTAAGACGAATTTTGTCAGCGTTAATCACCACCACAAAATCGCCCGTGTCAACGTGGGGTGTGTACTGGGGCTTGGTTTTGCCCTTCAGTATTTCTGCAACGCGCGTCGACAGGCGCCCAAGCACCATGTCTGTCGCGTCAACTAACAACCACTCACGCTGCACCTCGCCAGGTTTGGCGTAATATGTTTTCACGAAGGTTCCTCCTACATTAAAATGTGTTTCATTTCACGGGGCGTGTGAAAGTGAACCGAACTATCTTACTTAAAAACACCGGTGTGTGCAAATTGCCGATTTGACAATAAGAGCAAAATAGTATACATTATTCATGCATTATTAATGCTCAGTAATTCGTTAATAATGATATTGTAATGCTCGCATTTTATAATTTATGCATTTTGTTCGGAGAGGACTAGCTATGCGAAATCCAATAAACTTTTCTCCTCGAAATAAAATGAATACCGCAGGGTCATCAGGCTCTTTCCTGTCCTGTTCTGTGCACCTGCCTATTGCCCTGCTGGTCACCATCATCACCGGCCTGTTCGTCATTGGCTTTGGCTTTCGTGCAACTGGTGTCGGACAGACGCTCAGCAGCAGCTTTCTGCCTGAAACACGCAGCGAAACAACACAGATTCCGCCCAATGCCACCTGGGTCAGTAACTGGGCAGCACTGCGCACGGCAATGGGCAACTCCTCTGTCTCTTACATTGCCTTTAGCAACAACATTCAGCGCAGCGGAGGGACTGGCGCTGGCGAGGATTTGCCTGTCGTTACGCGCGATTTGACCATTAATGGCAACGGATTTGTGCTTGACGGGCGCAACGGCGGAGCAGCCACGTCCATTAATCGTAATCTGCTGCGTATGGGGCCCAGTAGCGTTCAACGTAATTTCACCGTGATAGACCTTGACATTATACGTCCCCCCTCAAGTGGTAATCCCGCCATTGCCTTTGTGACGGGAACGGGAAATACGGCAAGTTCTGCTTCGACAGCACGCAACGAAGGTTCATATTTTTGGACACTAAACCTGCACAATGTGTCTGCGGTAGGAACTTCGCCCAGTGGTTTTATCACCATGTCTGACGGAATTGTCAATTTTTGGGGCAGCAACAGCTGGGACATGAACGAAAACAGCCTGCTCATTAACGCACGTGACATCAACTTTTTAGGCGGCAGCAGCGACTTTAGCAACCAAAATAGCGGCAGAGGCGCACAAATTCTTACTTTTAACCCGCGTACTGCAGCGCGCGACAGCAGCCTGACAGCAGGTGGTGGTGCACAGGTAACTATGATGAGCAGAAGTGCTGACCAGGTACTGTATGCCGACATTGCAGGGCGCGTCAGCATTGAACTGTCAGAGGCTGCGCTGCTTGACATCGAAGGTCATGGCTCTGGCACCGGTGCTGACGGTGCGGTCGTTGTTCTGAACTCTGATTCGGGTGGCTTTTCTGTCAAAGACGGCAGTGTTTTTCGCGTCTACAGTACCAGCGTTGGCGTCGGTCAGCCTGCCATTGTGCAGCAAATACCGGGTGGTCGCTTTATTGTTGACGGCGAAGATTCGCTGGTTGATCTGCAATCGTGGGGGGCAGACAATCGTTACGGAGCAACCCTTCGTTTTCGCCGTGACGGTGACCAGCAATTCCTTGTCAGCAATGGTGCACGGGTCAACATCATTCGTCACAACACAGGAACCCGCGATGACCCTGCAGCACTGCGCTTTGGCAACGGAGACGACAACTATTTTCAGGTTACTGGTGGCGCGCAGGTGCGTATCGAAAATTTTGGCAGCACACGCAGCATCCAAGACCCCGGCACCACGGGCAGCAACGGCTTTGATGCCGCCATTGAATACAACAGTGCTGGATTTGGCTTTACCATCGAAGGCTATCGCTCTGCCGTTGAACTAATTGCTCACGGGGGTGCAGCACTCAATGCCCGCAACCATCGCAATGGCACTATCTCGGTGACAGACGGGGCGATTTTTTTGGCACGCGGCATTACCGACAGTGCCACAGCATCGATATTTCGTGCTTCGGGTGGTAATGTGCACTTTTTTATGGACTCGCCTCTTTATTATGACTTTGTCAATACACGACCAGGCGGCGGTGCAATCTTTAACCTGGGAACAGGCGCAAACAACAGCTTTACCTCGAATAATTCTGACGTGTCAGTGTGGCGGCGCGGCATTAATCGCTGGCAGGGTAACCCCGACAGTAGCTGGACTTTGATTGATTATGTGCTAAGCGGGTCAAATCTGCGACAAGTAAGCTCGAACGACCCTAGTTTTGCACATTATTACAACGCGGGGGCTAACAACAGCACGCGCATCGAAAACTACACGCGCATTTCGGGCAACAACGCAACACCCGAGGTTCGTGACATGCTGGATCTGACTAATGCTGACCGCTACGTACGCGCCCTTGCTGCTGTCCCCGAGGGACTAGACTTTATTGGTCGTCCCCTGTGGACCGGCGAGGGCTGGGGGAGTTTTACCAGAACACCTGCAGATGGCAGTCCCCAGCAAGAGATTCGCAGCAGCGGCAGTTTTGCTGACAGTCTGGTGAGATCCTACTTTGAAGAAACGCTGTTTGAACAGCAACAAAACCTACGAACAATTGCCGGTTCGCTGCAAATGCGCACAGCTGACGGCAGCTTTCTTATTGCAGGTGACAGCTATACGCTGACAGAATTATGGCGCTCTGACTCTGCTGATAACCCTAAACGACACGTAGGGACAGAGGGACTGCCGATGTCGCGCACTGTTGCTGATGTCGTACCCCCGGTACCCGCAGAAGTCGACTACCCCGTTGTCCAAGAATGGGAGACTACCTTTAGTGGCAGTTGGTCGCTTGCTGACGGCGCTGACAACGGACCTGCTTTGGGGGCAGCGGGCATCAGCGCTTATCTGCTTTCTGGCACTAATCCTGCGATACCCTTGCCAGGCACAGGTGTCGTCAAGGCAGATAACAGCTGGACTTATGAAATCGCGCCCGGTCTGCTGCAGGCAGGCGACATCATCATGATTGCACTGATCGATGACCAGGGTAATGAGAACCCTCTGACTGACACCGCCTTTCGTGACCGCGTGTTTCCGGCAGCAA
This sequence comes from Coriobacteriia bacterium, assembly GCA_009779395.1. GTDB lineage: Bacteria > Actinomycetota > Coriobacteriia > WRKU01 > WQUG01 > WQVN01. The sequence continues at coordinate 10,173 of WREJ01000008.1, read as the reverse complement.
CACCCATTTTAGTTGCCCCGCCAGGACAGATTCCCTATCGCGTCTATTACTTTTTTAACGGAGTCGAAGACAGAACACTCCGCCACATCGCAACGATAACTGACCCCGGTCCGGGCAACAGTGTTCCCGTAACGATTGGCATCGATTTTCCCCACGCGCCACAGCAGATGCTGCTGGGGTGGCGACTGGACCGTAGCGAACCAGCCATGCCCGCCCCGATTGACCGTGACAATACTGTCATCAACATTTTTTACGTACACGACGAAGAACAGGTAGCATTGATTGATGTGCAGTACTTTTTTGACGGAGAGCATGACCATGCCTTTGACCGGACTATTGATCCGCACATTCTGAGCACGGTTCATCCTGTCCATGTTGCACTCGATGCAAGCGAGATTGCGCGTGGCTTTATTCCAGCAGCAAGCAACCACATTGTGCCGGCTTTGCCGCAGAGGGCACTTGACTTATCTGGCAGTACCATTCAGGTCTTTTACGAGACAACACAGGTAGAACTTACGATTTCAAAAGAAGTCGTCGGTGTTTTGGCAAATCCAGACAGAACTTTTGCCTTTAGCATCTTTTTTACTGACCACAAAGGTACGCCCCTGCCAGCAGGAACCAGTTTTGACTATCTGTTAGAATCTGCACAGTACGGACAGGCAGGAACAGAGGTGGGCACGCTCGTCCTCGCAGGACCGCAGCAGGGGCTTGCTGGCGGACGTGGCAGCTTTACCTTAGGGCACCATGACGAAATCACCCTGATGGGCATTCGTTCGAATTACACGCTACATATTATCGAAGAGGCGGCCGCTGGCTATGTCACGACCTTTGTGGACAGCTATTATCCAGAAATCAGTGTTGAATCGACCGACACGGGTCTGCGCGACATGCACGACCAAAGCCGCAGCTTTGCTTTTCGCAACACCGTCCCGCCCGAGGACGTCATTCCTTCTGGACTTTTTGCCGGCAACACCCTTGTGAAAGCAATTCTTTTGGTAATTGCCGCTACTGCCGCAAGCATGCTTGCCCTTCCTGCTATTCCCAGCAGGCGTGGCGGTCAAACAACATGAGGTAGTGGAGGAGTTTGACCGGTACCCGCTATTCCCACCAGGCGTTGTTTTCAATCCAGGCAATAGCAGTAACACGGTCCATAAAGTCACCCGTGTCACGCCCCAGGCTGTCAACAGTCGCACGCAGACCGTTCATGGCAGTAAAGCAGGCTTCGTAGAGAGCCGTTTGCCGTTCAAACTCTGCGGGGGTCATTGGTGTGGACTCGATTTCTGCGCGTTTGCTTTCTGCGGCTGCCTCGGCACTGTCACGCACGGCAATGATGCGACGTACCTGTGCCACCGCTGCCTGCGAGTAAAAGCCTGTTGGCTGAGAGGTCCAGTCCTCTTCAGGTACTCCCTCTTTTTTGGCAGCAAAGTTGGGGTCAAACACCAGTACTTCGGGAAAGGACTGCAGCTCGATGCCACCGATGAATTCTGTCGGCACCTCGGATACATAGGAAATACCTGTGGTCTCGATAAACTCGTAGTCTGTGCCCTCAAAGCCCTCGCCATCTGATTTGATGCCCAATGCCATGTGCATCTCTGCCTCGAAAAACAGTGCTGCCGTGTCGTAGCCTTCTTTGGCAAGCAGTGCTGCTAGCAGCATGACTAGTTCGTCGCAGTCTCCCCTACCGTCAACAAGCACCTGAACGGGCAGGCGCGGATCGCCCAAAAAGCTACTGTCATGGGCAACCAAGCCACGGTCAAGGTCGTAGGGGACGGACTGGACAAACTTCACAATCATATCCACGTACTGGTCGCTGTCAAAGTCACGGTCATCACGAATACTTCGCAGCTGCAGCAGCACACTTTCGAGGGCGTCGTCCATTTCAGGGTCAAAGGTCATCATGTTGTAGTACTGCGCAACTGCAGCAAGACGTTCCTGTTTGGTGGCAGCAGGTGCTAGCAGATAGCCACGCGGTGCTGTAACAGCACCGTGATAGATGCGATGGTCGACCTGCGCCTGTATTTCATAGTCAACACCCATAAAGGCAAAACTGAAGGTCGCTGGTGTGACCGCAGGTCCCTCCATGGGAATAATGTAGGGATAAATTGAGGGTTCTTCGGGGTCAGGGCTTTCAGTCGGCAGTTGTGCGCGCTGGAGGTCTAGCTGGTTGAGGTAATCAAGGCTGTAGTAGACAGCTGTGGCAAGCAGGGCAACAATCAACACTGCGAGGACGGACTTCACAAAAGATTTCATGTGCTACCCCTGCCAAAAAGTAATCACCAGGTACAAAAAGCCTATCAGTAGCAGAGCAGATACTACTGTCCATAACTGCTCGCGTCTCACAAATTGGGCAAACATCGCAGGCGTTATCACCTGCTGGTTAACCAGCGAAGAACGATTGTAGGCAATTCCCCAGCCGCGTGTACCGTAATGATACATAAAGCCAAGCGTGCCGGCAACAATCGCTGCGGTAATCAACCACAGGGCAATACGAAAGGACAGGGTTGCAGCGTCAGGTACTGCAAGAGCATTACGCAGCGCATTGAGGGTAAAGATTATCAGGGGAAGGACCAGCGCACCAGACACCGCACCATGTGCGGGTCCCCACACAGGCGGCAGTAACGCCGCTGCCCAGTTAAAGCGTGGCAACTGAAAAGGCAGGCTACCGTCAGGGTTTAGTTCGATAATGCCGCTTATCATCTGTTCTTCATGGCCGGCATCAGCGCAGCGCGCCTGACTGTCACGCGCCACCAAACGATTACACTGCTTGCAATAGCCAGCCGTCTGCTGTGGGCGAAAATCAGAATGGATTATGTTTTGCTCTGCCGCTGCCAGAGGTCTCACCCTCTCTCTTTATCAACATAGCCGCCCACGCAGGAAATGCGGCTTGTCAGGTCGTCAAGCAAGGCGTCGACTTCTTCTGGGCGCGTATCCCAAGAAGTCACCCAACGCACGCAGTCGCTGTCTGCGCTACCCTCCTGCCAGGTGTAAAAGTGAAAGCGCTGCTGCAAAGGCGCGATGCTGTCTTTGGGCAGATGCGCAAAAACCTCGTTGGCGTCAGGCGCATAGGCAAGTGTGCAGCTGTCGGGCAAGCCACGTGCCAGGCGCGCTGCCATAGTATTTGCCTGCGTGGCACAGAGCTGCCACAGATCACTGCCGTAAAGCGCGCTGAACTGCGCTGACAAAAAACGCGTCTTCGAGCCCAGCATAGCTGATGCCTTGCACAGCATAAAGCTGTTGTCCTGCACTGCACTAGCAGCGGCACCAAACCACAGAGCCGCTTCTCCGCAGAGCATGCCGTTTTTTGTCCCTCCCAGCGAGAGAGCGTCCACACCAGCAGCCGTGGTCAAGTCAGCAAGCCCAACACCCTGTGCTGCCGCTGCATTTGCAAGACGCGCGCCGTCAACATGCAAGTACATATTGCGTGAATGGACGTACTCTGCCAACTCACGTGTCTCTGCAGGTGTATAGACCGTGCCTAGTTCAGACACATTGCTGATAGACACAACTTTTGGCTGACGCGCGTGCTGAAAACCCTGCAGGCTTTCGATGGTCGGTGCGATAAGTTCAGGAGTCAGCTTGCCGTCAGGGGTGTCAACAGTGATGACCTTGATGCCAGCGACACGCTCGGGGGCGCCGCATTCGTCGGTGTTGATGTGGGCGGTGCGCGCCGCAATCACGGCGTCCCAGGGCGCAAGCAGCGCGGACAGGCACAAAATATTTGCCGCAGTTCCGTTGAACACAAAACGCGCGTGCATCTGCGTGCCAAAGTGCTCGCCTAAAGCAGCAAGCGCGGCCTCTGTATAGGGATCGTCACCGTAAGAGGGAACATGGTCCACATTTACCTGGAGGAGTGCGTCCAGCACCGCAGGATGTGCCCCCGCATAGTTATCAGAGGCAAAGGACTTCATGTGCTCGCCTTTTTTGTTCCCGTTTTAGTCGCCGCTTTTTTGGCGGGGGCCTTTTTAGCGGAAGTCTTTAGCGTGTAGGCGCGCCGCTTTTTCGCTGGAGCGTTTTCAATCATTTCGCGTGCCTGGTCTTCTGTCACCGTTGTGGGGTCGATGTCTTTGGGAATCGTGGCGTTTTTCTTGCCATCAGTGACATAAGGGCCGTAGCGACCACGCAGAACCTTGATGCCGCTGTCAAAGATTGCAACGGTTTTCTCGGCTTCTGCTTTTAGTTTTGCCGCGTAGAGTTCACGCGCACGGTCGAGGGTGATAGTAAAGGGGTCCTCGGGGGCAGGAATACTTGCGTACAGCTTGCCAACCTGCACGTAGGGACCAAAGCGCCCGATGTTTGCCTTGATGTCCTGACCGTCGCCTGTCTGTCCCAGCAGACGCGGCAGGGTAAACATCTCGAGTGCTGCTTCAAGGCTGACCGTGTCGATGGTCGCGCCTTTTGGCAGATTAGCAAAACGGGGCTTTTCTTCGTCGTCAGCACTGCCTAGCTGCAGCATGGGACCAAAACGCCCAATACGCGCAGAAATCATTTTGCCTGTTTTGGGGTCTGTGCCAATTTCGCGTGTTTTGCTGACTGCCTTTCTGTCAATGTCTGCTGCAGCAGTAATCAGCGCGTGGAAAGGCGTGTAGAAGTCGTTCAGCATGTCTTTGGGGTCGCACTGACCCCGCTCAATGCAGTCAAGTTCTTCTTCGGTGTGGGCAGTAAAGTCATAGTCGACAATCTTGCCAAAGTGTTCTAGCAAAAAGTCTGACAGCACTTCACCAATGGCGTTAGGTAGTAGTTTACCCTTGTCAGCCCCGCTGCGTTCGCTTAAGACTTCGCGCTGGATTTCTGCAGCAGTGCTGGACAAGCTCAACTCTATTGCCTGACGCTCTGTCCCTAGACCCTCGCCCACTTTAACGTAGCCGCGCGCTTTGATGGTTTCAAGAATCGTCGCGTAAGTGGAGGGACGACCAATACCTAAGTCCTCGAGTTTTTTGACCAGGCTGCCTTCGGTGTAGCGTGCAGGCGGCTTTGAAAAGCTCTGCTTTGCACGCACAATGTCTGCTGTCAGTACATCGCCTGCTGCCAAGCGTGGCAGATATTTGCCTTCGCTTTTGCCCGTGACCCGCAAAAAGCCATCAAAGGTGACCGCTTCACCCTTTGCCTTAAAGTGTGCGACGACCGTGCCACCGCTTTCTGCAGCATCAATGCCGACACTCGTTTTTTCGAGTTCTGCTGCTGCCATCTGTGACGCCAGCGTTCTGTTGCGAATCAGGCGGTATAGTTTTTGCTCGAATTCATTGCCACCCGCCTCTTCAAGGGCAATGTTGGTGGGACGAATAGCCTCGTGTGCCTCTTGCGCGTTAGCTTTTTTGGTTGTGTATTGACGCGTCTGTGCGTACTTTTCGCCAAAAACCTCACGCACATAGTCTGAAATCGCGCTGAGGGCAACCTTTGACAGCTGGGTCGAATCGGTACGCATATAGGTGATGCGCCCCGCCTGATACAGGGCTTGTGCTGCACTCATCGTTGCACGCGCAGAAAAGCCCAGGCGACTGTTAGCATCCTGCTGCAGGGTTGAAGTAGTAAAAGGAGGTGCCGGATTGCGCGTCGAAGGCTTTGTGCTAACCTCGCTGACCGTCCACGATGCGCCGAGAAGCGCTGTCAGCAGGTCGTGTGCGGCATCTTCTGTCGCAAGGCTATGGTCCAACTCTGCCTTAAAGGCCTCGTCTGGCTGTGCGTCTGCAGAACTACTGCGCATATCTGCACTGACCTTAAAGGTCTCTTCTGGCTGAAAGGCTGCGATTTCGCGCTCGCGTTCGACAACCAGGCGCAGCGCAGGAGACTGAACACGACCGGCACTTTTGCCGCCGGGAACCTTTTTCCAAACAACTGGGCTCAGTTCAAAGCCAACCAAACGATCAAGAATCTGGCGCGCCTGCTGCGCATGAACCAGACGCATGTCGATGGTGCGTGGGTTTTTTACCGCATGTTGCAGGGCAGCTTTGGTGATTTCGTTAAAGGCGATACGCTTGGTTGTGTCAACATCTAGCCCCAGAACCTCTGCCAGATGCCAGGCAATAGCCTCGCCCTCGCGGTCTTCGTCTGTTGCTAGCCAAACAGCATCAGCGTCCTTGACGGCTTTCTTGAGTTCTGTGACGACTTTCTTTTTGCTCGGGTCGACCTCATAGCGCGTCGCAAAACCGTTTTTAACGTCAATGGCGTTCTCGTCCTTTGGAGGAATCTGCCGAATATGCCCCACCGAGGATTTCACCGCAAAATCCGCGCCCAAATAGCGCTCGATGGTGCGTGCCTTCGCAGGACTTTCTACAATTAAAAGGTTTTTCATGCCACCTAACATAAAGCACTGAACCCATTACGTCAACTTTCTGTGTAAGGCGGGCGCACCAGGCGTCCATTGCTGTCTCTCAAAATGCTTGACGATGCGACTGTGAAAATTGTAAGATACTAAACAAGGTAGCTTGATGTTTTTCCTGCAGCAGTTACCCCAATTTTGTGAGGAAGCCGTCGCAGTTAGCGGCGGCTTCGTTTTATTACACTGACTACCAGCACTGCTAACACCACCAGCTCCCACACAAGTGCGATCGCTTCGCGGATGAGTACAAGATCTTCAGCCATAAAACTCACCTCGCCCTCTGGGGCAAGATTAACCGCTGCAGACATCAAGCTACCTTAGGCAGAATAACAAATGACGCTTAAAGATTGATTAAACATTGCTTAAATTTTCATTAAAAATCGCTTAAATTTCGCTTAAAAATCTATTAAGGGTTGATTAAACTTCGATTAAAAGTGCAGCTAGAGCGCATCGCTTTTGCGATGCGCTCTAGCTTTTTTGCTCGTTATTTATTTTACTTATTTTTTAACTAGTAACTCAGCACCTGCAACTCCATCTCGTGTTTACTACGCCTCATTGCGGTGACTATCACTATCAATCCCACAACAGCCATCAGCAACAGCGCCATACCAAACCTACCAATATCGAGACCTGTTGGAGGCACAAAGAAGTCTGTATTAGTAAAGTCTGCCGTATTAGCAGCTTCGCCTAATGTTTGTTCTCCAGTACTCAGTGACACATTTGGCGTACGTTCTGGTGGATTAATGATGCTGGTATCGATGACACCGTCAGTACGAACAACAACATGTGGTGTGTAGTCAGATACGGCAAGTTCTACTGCTGTGTATCTGGTTCCGACATGCGTATCAAGAAACACAAGCGTCTGATTGTGCGTTAAAGCTACAGTTCTCGTAACTTCGTCAGTGAATTCGATGACAGAGCCAATGGTCTCGTTTGTCACACTGTCGATAATCTGTGCGCGATAGATGATAGGTGGTGTTATCGTCGTTGCCAAAGACGGAGAGCTGAGTCTAATGTCAAAGTCAAAAGCTCTGCTGAAATCTGGCATGATTCCTGTTGTTGTTTTAGAGATGCGCAAACCACCAATAGCAAGAGGGTCGGTGGGATCTATGTCGACGTTTCTGACGAATGTATTGGTAAAGGTCAGAGCAGTGTCGAGATCTTCGAGTTTGCTGCCCAGTACGTCACCTGGCAGAACTTCCTGAACCAGGATTGCGCTGACGTAGTTTCCTGCATCTTCTGGTAGTGGCAGTACAACAAAGGTCACCTGATACATAGTTGCATCAAAAGTCATTGTTTCTGTGGTGGTATTGCTAAAGGTATCAGAGAGTTCTGTAACACGGTAGGTAAAGAGACCTGGCGAGGGGAAGATTACCCTGTTCCCTAGCAAGAGATCTGATGTTTGTGTCACCGTTCGTACGTCACTGGTCACTGTTGCGACATCTGAAGCTGTGAAAGCAACAGTAGGAACAGTAATCGCTGGCAAGACATTCGCCTGATCCGTGTCATTGTTGAAGCTGTAAGCGCTAATGTCAAAAGCAAATTCTGCATCTGGCGTTATGGTACCTACGGGCATTTGCAGGTTTTTAGTTATTGCAAGGTCAATTTCTGATGGTTCTGGCACCGTAGTAAAGGTGTGCGTAAAAGGTATCATTTCAAAGTCAAATATTGATAACGATATAAAGTCTGACACCGCCAGTATATAGCTTGTTAGTGGTCCGAGCGGTAGCAGCGATGATGGGAACTGTGCTGTCAGTATGGTATTGGTTGGCGAATTCCAGCTAAAAACAGTCAGTGGCACACCATTTAGTGTCACCATTCCTGTTGCGGTATTTATTGCTCTGTCAAAGGTGATGGTTACTTCTGCGGTGTCAGTAGTAATACCACTGCTTGCCAACGAAATGTCGATAATTTCAGGTACAATCGGAACTGCCCAGTCATTGTTAGTGCCAATTGGTGTAGGTACCGTACGATGATTGCCTGTACCACTTTCATTGAGACCTAGCTGACCAAGAGAATTTTCACCCCATCCCCATAAAGTACCATCTGTTCTCATGCCGAGGGAATGACTGCCGCTTTTTGAAGTATCAGCTAAGAGCCAATCAGTAGCAGTGCCTACCTGCGCAGGTGTTAGTTGATTGCCTGTTGTCGTACCGAGTCCTGTTTGGCCCTGTGCGTTCTGTCCCCATGCCCAGAGCGTGCCATCTGATCTGACAGCAAGGGAGTGCTGATTTCCTCCAGATACCGCTGTCCAGTTAGTAGCAATACCTACCTGTGCCGGTGTTGCTTGATTGGCTCCTGTAATGCCGAGTCCTATTTCGCCAGAATAGTTAGATCCCCATGCCCAGAGCGTACCGTCTGCTCTGATAGCAAGGGAGTGGTAATGTCCTGCAGACAGCGCTGTCCAGTTAGTGGCAGTACCTACTTGTACAGGTATTATTGTATTGCCTGTTGTAATACCCCGTCCTGTTTGGCCAAATAAGTTCTGTCCCCATGCCCAAAGGGTGCCGTCTGATCTAATAGCAAGGGAGTGCCAACTTCCTGCAGACACCTGTGTCCAGTTAGTAGCACTACCTACCTGTAGAGGTGTTGGTTGATTGCCTGTTGTAATATTGAGTCCTGTTCTGCCATTTGCGTTATCTCCCCATGACCAGAGGGTGCCGTCTGATCTAATAGCAAGGGAGTGCCAACTTCCTGCAGACACCTGTGTCCAGTTAGTAGCAGTACCTACCTGTGCTGGTGTTGCGTGTGAGCCACCTGCGCCAGCTCCCCATGACCAGAGCGTACCGTCTGATCTAATAGCTAGGGAATAATTACCTCCTGCAGATACTGCTGTCCAGTTAGTAGCCGTACCTACCTGTGTTGGCACAAGTGTAAGGGTGAACGCAGTGGTACCCAGCCCTGTTTGGCCATTTTGGTTATGTCCCCATGCCCAAAGCGTGCCGTCTGCTTTGATAGCAAGGGAGTGAGTACTTCCTGCAGAAAAGCTTGTTGCTTCAGGCCTGATATCCAAGCCCGAAAGGGATGAAATACCACTTGCCGCCACCGCTGGTGCTTCGTTGGGAACAAAAGCATCATCTGCTGGTGACAACATATTTTGAACCTGCGTGACGACTGGCTGAAATACTGATTGAATTGCCGCAGAATTCGCTGCCGCTAAAAAGGGAATCGCGAGAAGAAAGATCGCTGCTAGTAGCAGCGTTAACTTACGTTTTTTAGAGAGCCCCCCCCCCCCCGAGGGATGTGGGTTCTGGCGGTCATGGTCATCCTCACTTCTTTTATCGTAGTGGTATCGCTACTGTCATCTGCATATGACAGTCACATTAATGTATAAAGCACCCGTTCTGGGTGCGACAAAAATTGTAACACCTCTTGCCACATTTCCTCAAAATGCTCATGATTTGTTGCAAATGCCTCCAAATTGACATCTAGATGTAGAGCAAAGTGAAAGCATGACAGCAAAGCTTTCGAGCATTCTGGACGTAGTATTCGAGTGCAAAAAGTTCGCGCATGAATTCGTGACAAGCATGACAGCAAAGCTTTCGAGCGTTCTGGCGAGTGCATAGCCGCCGCTTCGAGGCTTCTGGACGTAGTATTCGAGTGCAAAAAGTTCGCGCATGAATTCGTGGCGACCATGACAGCAAAGCTTTCGGACGTTCTGGCGAGTGGATAAGTGGTGGGTCGGGATGCGTGGCGTAGCAACAAGGTCTTCTGGAAAGACTTTCGAGCGTTCTGGCGAGTGCATAGCCGCCGCTTCGGAAGGCGAAGCGTAGTGGCTTACGTGAGTCTTGCGAAGCGGCGGCTAGGTGCCGCCAGAACGTTTGAAAGTGGTGGGCGATAGTGGATTTGAACCACTG
>WREJ01000007.1 GCA_009779395.1 Coriobacteriia bacterium | reverse complement strand
TTTTGGCAATAAGAGCACTTAACTATAATTTTTCCAAGGGCCCCCCCCCCCCCACGGAATTTTGGACTTCTAGCGGTCATGGCAGTCTCACTTTCGTTTAGGTTGCAGGTCAAATGGTGCTGTTTCATTAACCGAAAAATTGTAGCACCAGTGGACGTACTTCCTCAAAATGCTCATGATTTGTTGAAAATGGGCAAACTTTCAATATTCCCAAGAGCAAAAATGGAGTCACAGCCATAGAGTGTTCCACTAAAAATACCCAAGCATGGTCATTGCCTGTATGATTTGAACAGCATCATCTGTCTGAAGAGTACCAATCGGCGCATCACGCAAAAGTTCTGCTGCATTGATTTCGAAAATTTGAGAGCAGCGTACCGTCGAAGGAACATTCAATCCCGCCTGCTGCCATTGAACTATGGGCACATCGCCCGTGTGTGGCACAGGAGGCTTACTCGTAATTTTTGCCACAGCGATCCGATTTTCTGTGCTGTTAACTACCAGTACCGGACGCACCTTTCCCGTCTTGGGGCGATCACTAAAGTGCAGATACACAAGCCAGATATCAAATGCTTGGACGTGGCTAGAGCTTGTCATATACAGAATCCTCATCTACGTCCCACTCGGCTGGCAATATCGCGTGACCTGCCTTGGCATCAATCTTTACAATGTGGGGATTATCCCAATCAAGGGGAACCGCTCCTGGCTTTTTCAGGGCAAAAGGCAGGCCACCTTCTGCGACCGACTGATACAGAAATATGGTCACCGCATCAGTAAGATTTAACCCCCACTGCCGGTAAACTTCAGCTGCGGATTCTTTTAGCTCAGGATCTATGCGCATCTTTAGGTCTGCTGTTTTTGACATGGGTACTCCTCTCAATTTGTGTACCCATTATACCTGCAATGTACCCACAAATCAAAGTCATCATCTCGCAGAGCAATCCTCTGTCCATTAATGCACACCCTAAACGCCACGATAACTTAAGCCTCTGCACCGACGAGCTCTTTTTCAAGTGCACCCTTTCCAAGTACGTCCTTTACCTGTTCAACATTGCGCGTTGATCGGTCGGAAAAGCGATAGTAGCAGTCATAGCAGGTGCTAGCACCGCTTGCTGCTTTTGCTTGGCAGATGGGGCATGTTTTCATCATGTTCATGGTCTTACTCCTTGTGCATTAGTGTATTTTGCCAGGTGTTCGCCGGGTTTTAGCCAGCGGCTTTTGCTAGTGGGTCGCTCGAGTACGCTTTTTGTGCCGGGCGGGCTTTGGCACATGCGGTTTGGCGCGATGTTTCTACGCAAAGCGATGACACGTCCTCGTCTGTCAAGAAAAGCTAGGTCCAGCGCGTATTTCATGCCAAAGGTATGTACTCCCTTGCAGGGAATCAGGTGCAGCGCGTCAAAATCTAGCTGGTGTTGACGCGTGCCCAGCAGACCTTTCATGCGGTCGTAATGGGTAGTGGCTGTCTTTATGTTCATAGTTGCCCTTTCACTTTTTGTGTTGCTGTCAAAACCCTGTGCTCCAGAAAATGCAGAGACTTTTTTCGCGGGTCAGTACGCTTGGTGCGCTTATACCACTGCGCGCAAAAAAGCTTGCCGCAAATAGTTCGTATTCCAGCTGAAAATGCAGTGTTCGTTTCTGCAAAAACAGTTCACCGCTGCTGCCAACGTCTACTCTGACCCGATAGGAACCTCGTGTGCCGCCACTGTATCCCATGGCGGTTTCAAGTGCGTGCCCTGCTGCTGTTGCGGGGTCTTCGTTTGAGGTCACCAGCGTTCGCGCGACCTCGGGAACAATGCGGTCAAAGCGTGCTGCTTCGGCAAAGAACATGCCCACATTGACCACAATGACCAGCACCAGCAAAACACAGGGCAGCAACATGACCAGCTCTGCCGTCATCTGTCCGCTATCACGCTGGCACAGACCTTTTGACCACGTGCACAGTCGCCTGCCCAGCTGTTTGCTGCTTTGTCTGTGCTGCATCTTCATGGACTGCCTCTCCTCATCTTTGCTCTTCCTCGCCAACATCTTTATCAGCATCTTTTATCTGCCGAGGGCAGCAAAAAGTTCTTGTTCTTTGCTGCGAACAGCGGCAAAGGCAGTGCTGACCATGTTTTGTACCTGCTGGCTAAAGGGCAGCGGAATAGTAACGCCCAGTACCTGAACGTTTAGCATCTGCTCGATGCGTCTGCTTGCCTGGTCGTCTAGGTCGTTAATCATGCCGCTGACTGCTTCGCGGATGCCGGCGATAGATGCCCCGCCGCTTCGCTCGAGAACGTCTTTTGCCGCAGCGACTGACCTGACAAAACCACCTTCAAATCCAGCAGCATTGCGATCCCCAATGTCAGCGGTGTTGACCAGCGTTGGCTGGGGCTTGCGTAAATCTGGTGCTGTTATCTGTGCTGTCTCGAAAAAGGTTCGCAGGCTACGCTGCATTACTGTGTCCAGTCCAAAGGGCAGCCCTGAAACCAGCTGTTCTAGCTGTGCCGTGCCCCGGTCATGCAGCGCAAGACAGGTACCCCATATCTGCAAAGCAAATCCCAGCACGGCAGTACTGCTGCCGGCTTCGTCTGCACCCATTAGCGCGCGCGTTACGCCAGCAAAACCCTCGCTTGCAGCACTGCTTTCTGCCATATCACGCGACTGCGACAGCAAATGAGGGATTGTCGACTCGGTCGCAGAGGGCATCAGGCGCGCACCTGCCATCGCAATTTGTCTGCCCAAAGCACGATCAGCAGAATCGGTCAAAGCTGGCAGGGTAAAGGCCGGCAACTCGCGTTCACTGGTAGACATCACAATACACAGATAGCCACGCGCACCAGCCGGCGTATAACTCAGCCTGCCGCCCTGCAGAAAAGACGAAGCCTCTTCGCGGAGCTTGTCCAGTGACTCTCTGGTTCTGCTGCGTACCCGGTCTTGCTCGACCTGTATGCTGTCTTGTGCCTGATACCACCAGCGTAGTGCTGCTGCCTGCTGGTTCCATGATTGGACGTACTCTGCCAATTGCTGCTCCCACATCTGCAGCGCACGCCAATGCGGCGGCGCGCACAGCAAGCACGGTGGATGGTCAAGGTCTCCCATGACGTAATCGAGGGTGCGTGCTTTAATTTCTGCGGAGGAACCCGCAAGTCCAAAACAGTTAGTGCGTGTGTGATAGGCGCGGCGTACGCCTGGCGCGTGGTCGACCAGATAGATGCGCTGTTGCCGCTGCTGCGCAAGGAGGTCGTGCGCGTTAAGGTCACTGACACTAGCAGCCTCTGTCTGTGCTGCTGTGTTAAGGGTTGCTCGCACTTCCTGGTCAAGCAGCTGCCCAATACGCTGGTAGTCGCTGCGATAACGTTCTTGCAGGCGGTCACGGTTCTGAGACGTGTTATCAATAGGTGCTGGACCGCTAATGCTTGGTGGGGCTTGCGCGCGCAGGTTTGTCCAGCCACGACTAAAGTCATCGATGCCCCGCAGCGGATTGTAGTGCGGACGCGTCACGCCAGCAGGCTTGAAGGTGTTGCGCCGAAAGCACTCGTCAATGGCAGCCTCGACATCACCCTCAAGCCGCTTGATTTCGTGCGCCGAGTCAGTATTTGCCTCGCTTGTTGCTGTTACTTCTTCGAGTATCTGTTGTTCTGCCGGTGAAAAACCCGTCAGCTGAACCTCACCCCTCGCAGGAAAAGGAATCGCTATAGCAACATAGCTGGTACCGTTAAAATCTGACAGCAGCTTTGAATTTTCGCTGGCAAGGTGGTAGCTTTGCGCAATCGCCAAATAAGGTGTCGCCTGATTAACAGCATCTGCCAGCTGATAGGCATGACGCGCAAAATCACGCCGCTTTTCGCAGTAGCGGCGGTTAAAGTCGACAATACGTTCAAAAAAGGGCGTCGCGCCCGCACCGCCAACCGGTGCTGTCAAGACGACCAGTAACCCCGAAACCACGGTCACTGCATGAATCACCAGTCCAAAAAGGTTCGCCGTCAGCAACATGGCGTCAAGGGTTTGAACCACCATGACCGATTTCGCGCTTACATCAGCTGCCGCCAATGCACCTAGGTCGGCAACGGCTTGGATGTCTGAAGATGTGGAGTTTGTCCAGTACCACTGCACACTGCTCGCAAGCAGCACAACACTCAGGACAACACCCAACACCACCGTCAGCGAGGTCGAACCTCGTTCGTTTAAGAACCACGAAAGCTTCATGCTAGCTATACCACCGATTTCTCATATGTTTGGACGCTCTCTCTTTCTCTTTCCTGCGGAGCACTCTTTCCAGCAGGTCATTGCCTAGGGCGAGACAAAGCCAAAGTGCTGCGGGGCGTCCTGCGGTGTTCCCAGCACACCGTAGCGCGCACCTGTGGTCACCGCACGACCCGTGACTTCTAGGTCTTGGTTTATGCCCGCGCCCAGCAAGAGGCCTGTCAGCGGCAGGGGCTCTTGTTTGACCGTCACCTGCACTTCGATGACCTCTGAGGTCGCGTCCCCGCTGACAGCAATACGTAGAGTGCCCGGCACCCAAAAGGCTTTGCCACGGGGCAGGCCTTCTAGCTTGTCTGCTGCATAAGAACGCAGCAGCAGGTCTCTGCTGCTGCCCGCCGCTTCTTCGGTTGCGACAATACGACACAAACCTGAGGCAATTTGCCCCAGTGCCATCTGCGTGTACAAGTAGACCACCGGCTGCAGCGTCAGCAGTATCAGCACGCAGACAATCACAATGACGTAGGGCAGCTCGACGAGTGCCTGTCCGCGATCACGCTTGCTGGTCTGGACGCACTCCTCCGCACGCTGCAATCGCCGGTGCCGCATCCCTAGTGAATGATGAGGTCTTTGAGCCATTGTTCGCTAATTCCTGATGCGGCACCTGCCGGGGGCAGGCAGTAGGGTGCGCGTAAGTAGGTTTTTGAGCTGTGCGTGCCGCTGCTACTGCCCGCCGAGCTGAAATAGCTGAACAGCGCTGCACATGCCAGCAAAACCGCTGACCCAACAAACAGCGCAAGCAGATACTCAGTGTTTGCCTGCCCCGATTCCTGCCCCAATTTCTGCTTTACTTCCTTCATCTGATGCTGCCCAGTTGGCTGGTCACGCTCTCCCACACACCTGCTAGCTGCTCGTGAAAAGCAATCGCTAAAATAATGCAGGCGATTACCACCACCGCCAGAATAATCACGTACTCAGCTACTCCCTGTCCGCAGTCACGTCGCAGACCCGCTAGCCTCTTCATAATTGCCTCTTTCATCGGTAGTACCTTCCTTTCGTTTTTGCTCCTAAACACTTCATCCAGTTTGAGGTGTCCTGACGAGTGGATAAGTGGTGCTTAGCCACCGTCAGAACACCTCAAACTAAAACTGCATGCCCTGCATTACCTGTGCCATAACTGGTCCCATGAGTAAAATCAAAACTGCAGGAACAATGCACAGTCCTAGTGGTGCCAGAATCTTTACGGGCGTTTTGGCGATGCGCTCTTCTAGGCGCGCAATACGGTAGTCCCGCACCTCTTGGGCAAAAGTTCCCAGCGCAGAGCCCAGTGGCGTTCCCAGCGTAAATGCCTGCCGCAGCGCGTTCACAAAGCGCAAAACCGCCTCTTCTTGCAGCGCATCTGCCAGCTGCTCGAATGCCTTCATCCGCGAGAGCATTCCCACCTGATACACCTGCTCGGCGCGCCGAAACTCAGCTGCAAGCGGTGTGTCATAGCTGGACAAATACCACTCGAATGCCTGATCAATGGACAGCCCTGCTCCTAAAGCAAGCAGCAAAACATCCACCATCTCGGGCAAATCATTCATGCAGCTATCACGCAAAGTTTGCAGCCGATGCTGCTCGATGCGCGCCTTGACTGGCAGGGCAAAAATCCGAATCACCGGCAAACTGCTAACCCTTTTTATCAGCTGGCAGAGTCCGTCCAGTACTGCCCGGTTTGTGCCAGTAGCAGTGTTTGTTGCAGCACTCTGCTCGCTGCTGTCTGTCTGTTTCAGCAGCAATAGTCGTCTGCGTTGCCAGTGCTGGCGGCTGTTGCCCCTCTGCAGCACTAGCTGCATCAGCAAAGCAGCAGACAGCGCAGCACAAAGCACCGCAACAAGGGCACAGATGCCGCTGAAAAGCGTGCTATTAATCACGCTAAACACGAATATTCACCACCGACCGCACCCAGAAAAAGCCGACTGCCACCAAGCAGAGTGCCAGGGCAAACAGAAACTGCCCACCTGAGGTATTGAGCCACTGACCCAAATAGCCGGGCATCACCAGCGACATCAAAGCAATCAGCGCAAAGGGAACTGTTCCCACCAAACGCACCGAACTTCTGCCCTGTGCCGTTTGCACTTTCAGTTTTTTGTTCAGCAGCAGGTCTTGTCTGATAGACGTTGCGACTTGTTCGTACAGTGCTGGAGCACTTCCTCCGATTTGTGCGGTGATATCAAGAACAGCGGCGATTGACTTTAGCTCGCGCAGGTCTGTTTTGGCAGCTAGTTCTCGCAAGGTGTCCCCACAACTGCGCCCCAAACTGGCATCGGCATCAAGGCGTCGCAGCAACTTGTTAGTTGGGCTGTCTGCTGGCTGTCCCTCGAGCACAAAGCGCAGTGCCTGGGGAAAAGATCTGCCCGCACGCAGCGACTGTGCTAGTTCGTCCAGCATGTCGGGAATCGCCTGACGCAGTGCTTGCCGCCTTTTGTCGGCACGGGATTGCAGCAGACCCAGGCTGCCTGCTACTACAAGCACCGCACAAGCAAGTGCCAGCAAAGCAGAACTTGCGGCAGCTACCAGCAGCATCAGTACTCCTGCGGCAAGCAGCCACCACTGCAGCACAGCCTCGCGGCAGCTTTCAAGCCCTGCGCGGTCAAACAGCTGCAGCAAAGCGTGCCCCAGCTGTGTTCGTGCACAAAAAGTCTGACACAGTCCGCCCTCTTCACTACCAAGGAGGGGACGCTTCCAAAAGGATGCCTGTAGCTGTTCTGTCCCAGAAAGCAATGGGTCAGCCCCAGCGTGCTTGCCCTGCAGACGCAGGCGCAAACGCTGCACGTCACGTTGTTGTTGCGCTGCTTCAAGTAGTGTCGCTGCGGCAGTACTTGCTAGGTAGGCACTGCAGATGATTGCTGCTACAGCAGCAATCATCTGCAGTGCCGGTGTCAGGGTGGTAGAAAAGAAGCTAGGCATGGACGTGCTCTGCCACGTGATGCTCTGCTTGCTCTGTCTGTTGCAGCGCTGCTTTCCACTGAGCGAGTTCTGCCTGGCTTGCCAGATTGCGCGTTACCAGCGTGTCGACAAAGGCGGGGATAGCGTGAAACTGCGCGCTGCCCACCACGGCTCCGTCAGCGTCTGTTCCCACTTGCTGAAAACGATAGAGCGAGTGCAGCGAAAAACTGTTATCGTCTGTGCGCAGCTCGACAACTTCGACAACACGCCGCTTGCCATCGCTGCAACGTTGCACGTGCACAATCAAATCTAATGCCGCAGCAATTTGCGCCTCGATTTGTGTTTGTGACTGGTCCGCACCGTAGCCAACCATGGTAATCAGGCGCGTGATGACCTCGCGCGGCGTGTTGGCATGCAGGGTCGTCAGCGAACCGTCATGACCGGTGTTCATTGCCTGCAACATTTCGAGGGCCTCGGCGCCACGAACCTCGCCAACAACAATACGGTCGGGGCGCATACGCAAACTGTTGATGACCAGGTCACGCACCGCTATCTCGCCTGTGCCTTCAAGGTTTGCTGGACGTGCTTCGAGGCGCAAAACGTGAGGGTGTGCAGAAAACTTTAACTCTGCCGAGTCCTCGATGGTCACAATACGCTCGTCACTGGGAATTTCAAGAGACAGCGCGTTTAGTAGAGTCGTTTTGCCACTGCCCGTACCACCACTGACGGCGATGTTTTGCCGTGCCGCAGTCGCCCATGACAGCAGAGTCGCAAGACGCGCGTCCACACTGCCACTTGCTGCCAGCTGATCAAGCGAAAACGCCGATTCACTAAACTTGCGAATCGTCAGCAGCGATCCGCTGAGCGACACCGGCGGAATCACCGCATTAATACGATGTCCTGCCGGCAAACGCCCGTTGACCATGGGATTTTGCTCGTCGATACGTCGCCCCAAAGGCGAAACAATGCGGTCAATCGCCATACGCAGCTGTTCTTCGCTGGCATAACTGTCGGGGCTTAGAATCACCTTGCCTTCGCGTTCAAAAAATATTGTGTTGGCTCCATTGACCATGATTTCGGTGACGCTGGAATCTGCCAGTAGCGAATCAATCACTCCTAGTCCCAGTACTTCGCTGACCGTTAAAGCAACCAAGCGGTCACGCTCGGCGCGGGTAGCAAACGATGCTGCTGTTCTTTTTGCTAAACGCCTGACGACCTCTTCGACCTCTTTGCGTGCCATGTCGCTGTCGGTCTTGAGCAGCGTGGCAATACGCTCGGGGGTAAAAATCTGGTACAGTTCAGATTTTAGTTGTTCAATAGAGTGGCGCACGACGCAACAACCCCTTTCGTCTGCTGCTGCCATTGCTACCACCAGGGTCACCACTGCCACCGAAAATGCTGCTGCCATCGCTACTGCCATTGTTGTGGACGGTCGTCAGACGTGCTCCTCCGTCACGCCGCATGGCGTAGCGGACAGCTGCCGTGTCATGCAGGTTCAAATCGCTACGCACGGCGATTTCGTCTAGGATGACAAAAAGTTCTGCCATAAAGGTACCCTGTTCAAACAGCTGGTCCAGCTGTCCGCTGTCAAAAAGAATCGCCAGTTCTGGTCCTGCCTCTCGCACAGAAAAGACCTGGTCGGCACCCAGCACCTGTGCGATTTCTTCGGCGCGCAAACCCGATTGTCGCGCACGATTCATCGCAAACAGCAGGCGTGACGCTGGTATGCCCAGGCGGCGGCACACATTTTTCAGTTCAGTCGTAGCACGCACGCCGACCACCGTCTGGTCAAACACACACAGCGCAAGGTCACTGCGTTCCAGCAACTCTGCGTGAAACAGCGTCCAGTAGGCACCGGTATTTATCACCAACAGCTGGTGTTCTTGCTGCAATTTCTGCAGAACCAGCGGCAGAGCCTGTGCCAAAGATTCAGCCTTTTCGGCAGCTGCACGCGGAGCATACAGCCATAAATTGGGTGCCAACTGCCGGCGAAAAGCACGCGTAGCACTGTGTCCCTGCGTAAAAGAATGCGGAGTATGTCCAGCAACCAAAGCGCTCACAAATTCTGCGAGGTCACCGCCACCGCAAGTCGTTGCGTGCTGGTCAAACTGCTGACCGGTTGCACCGAATAAAAAGCTGAGGTCGCCAAATTGCAGGTCGAAATCGACCAGTGCCGTGTTGATGTTTGCCTGTGCTGCCAAATACGCAAGCGCACTTGCGATGGTCGACTTGCCGGCACCGCCGCGTGCCCCAATCACTGGCACAACGACCGCACGCTGGTCAAACTCCCCTGGGTTAAGGTGAGCGAATGTGCGGGTCACATCTCCTGCCGACTGCGCAGCACTGCCACCTATAAGGCTGGCTACTTCGCTGACGCGTTCAAGCACGTTGTGCAACTCGCTTTTGCTTGCCTGGCGCGCAATAGTACCGCGCGCACCTGCAAGCATTGCCCGCTGAACATAGGCGACATCATCTGATTGGGTGACAACGATGATTCCTAGATGAGGATGTGCCAGCCGAATGGCATCGCACAGATTAAGGGAGGAAATATCAGAAATCAGCGTGTCAATAATCACCAAACGACGGGTCGCTGGGTCGTCAAGGGCAAGTGCTCGCAGGCACTCGGCGCCGTTGCGAAAAGTATGCACCATGCGCACCTTTCCGCTGGTCATGAGGCTGCTCACCTCGAGGGGGAAACATTTATCAGAGCTTACTACGGTTAAGACGTCTAGCATGGACTTACTCCGCCGCTAGACTTGCGTCAAAAGGCGTGCTTTCTTTGGGCAGCACCAGATGAATGCTGCCAGCACGTATTGCTGTCAGAACTTGCTCGACCTGATCGCTGGGGATTGCGAGAGTGACCCAGTGCAGGGCTTCGTTGCGACTGTTTGTGGTACTGCCGCCCGTCAGTGCCCTGCGTGCAGCGTCTGAACCACTAGCATCACTGTCATGCTGACTGTCTGCCAACACTGCCGAGGTATTGGCAGACAGCACCTCGATGTTGCGTGCTAGTTCTTTCACTTGGCCATCTGCCACAGCTGCCATCAGGCTGACGCGCATACCACGCAGCAGTTCCCCACCGAGGGCGTGCGTGTCATCTGTCGGCAAGGTGACAGCGGTCATGCCCACCGCCAGCCGGTCGAGGGGCAGCTGCTGGTCAAAGACTCGTGCTGTGGTCAGTGCTTCGCCAGCCAGTATAGTTGCACTGGCGCGCCTCCCGTCAAGGGTCGCAAAGTCATCTGCTGCGATTGTTCCTTCTGGCAGGCAAAACTCTGGCCAGGTCTTTCGTTCAAACAGTCGCTCGCTGAGTATTGTTCCCGAATCAATTTGTTGCCGGGCAACCAGCACTGTCTGCGAACTACCCTCGAATTGTTCTGCAATTTCTGCCCGCGCTGCAGCTGTTGACTGCGCCTGGCTAAACAAAAAGAGTGCTGCACAGAGCGCGCCCACAAGCCCCGCAACAAGCGAAATTATCAGTCTTTTCTTAGCTGTCATGCTGTCCTCTCGTTCTTGCCAGTCAATCAGGGTTCGGTCTGTCTGGTAGCTGGCTGGGTCGCGCCACCACCTAAAGTAAGATGCGACCCAGCCTGCCTGAAAAGCTACCAAGGGGCATCCTAGCAAAGGGCGATTAAAGATCGCTTAAACATTGATTAAATTTCGCTTAAAAATCGCTTAAATTTTGCTTAAACTTTCATTAAAGATTGCTTAAAAATCGATTAAAAATGCAGGTGAAATGCTGTGGAAAACACTGACGGTTGTGACTTTTGAGAGTTGATAAGAAAAATTTTATTTTTTCAGGACACATTAGACGTGCCGATTGTCCCTGTGGAGTGAGGGGGAGGATACATCTGCACAGTCCTCGCGCGGGACACACATTTGAGAAATGGATGACATGTTGCTGCGGAGAGTGCTGAGTACCCTCCCCCTCACTCCACAGTACACCTTGCCAATTGAAGAGGGGGCGCGCTCCTGCTTGTCGGGAGCGCGCCCCCTCTTGTGCGTTCAAACTGCCACCCCGTCACCCCAGGCTCGACCTGGGGTCTCTGCACAAGGTGTATGTTAGTAGCTAAGTACCTGCAGTTCCATCTCGTGTTTGCTGCGTCTGGTAGCAGTGACCAGTACAATCAGACCAGCAATCGCCATCAACAGTAGTGCCATACCAAAGTTACCTACATCAAGACCAGTTGGTGGCACAAAGAAGTCAGTATTAGTAAAGTCTGCCGTATTGGCAGCTTCACCGAGTGTCTGTTCACCAGTACTGAGCGAAACATTCGGTGTATCTGCTGGTGGATTAATAATCGAGGTATCGATGACACCATCAGTGTGTACAATAACGCTTGGTGTGTAGTCAGATACTGCTTGCTCTATCGCGGTGTATCTGGTTCCCACATGCGTATCAAGAAAGACGAGTGTCTGATTGTGGGTCAAACTGACGGTTCTCGTAACTTCATCAGTGAATTCGATGATAGAACCAATGGTCTCGTTTGTCAGCGTATCGATAATCTGTGCTCGGTAGATGATGGGTGGTGTTGCTGTTGTTGCCAGTGACGGAGAACTGAGTCTAATGTCAAAGTCAAAGGCTTTTAGCAAGTCAGGCATGATGCCCGTTGTTGTCTTTGATATGCGCAAGCCACCCACAGCAAGAGGGTCTGTTGGGTCAATTTCAACATTTCTGACGAATGTGTTGGCAAAGGTCAGAGCAGTGTCGAGATCTTCGAGTTTGCTACCCAGTATGTCACCAGGCAGTACTTCTTGTACCAGAATTGCACTGACAAAGGTTCCCGTACCATCTGAATCAGGTAAAACTATGAAAGTGACTTGATAGACTGTTGGGTCAAAGGTCATTGTTTCTGTTGTGGTGTTGCTAAAGGTATCTGTTCTTTCGCTGATGCGATAGGTGAAAAGACCTGGCTGCGAGAAATTGACCGTGTTCCCCAACAAAACATCAGAAACTTGTGTCACGGTTCTAACATCACCGGTAACTGTTGCAACATCTGAAGGAGCAAACACAAGATTAGGCACCGTAATTGCTGGCAGCATATTCGCCTGATCGGTGTCATTGTTAAAGCTATAGGGTGTTATGTCAAAAGCAAATTCGGTATCTGGGGTGATTGTTCCTACCGGCATTTGCAGGTTTTTGGTTATTGCGATATCTATTTCTGATGGTGCTGGTGGAATGACCGTACCTGTTGTAAAGGTCCAACTATGGGGAGTCATAGCTTCACCATTTGCTGCATCAACAAAACCTGAAACTATTACTTCATGTAAAGTGTCAGATGCAAACAGTACCAAAGGTACCGTCAGTACACTGTTGTTACCCCTGTCACCACCAGGATCTGTTGCCGTAGACGCACGCCAGGTACCTGCCGCAAGGTTAACGCTGGCACCATTATCTAAGGTGATAGTACCCGCTACTGTAGGATTCATTTCACGGTCAAAGAATATGGTGAGTTCTGTGGTGTTTGTTTCTGTAATGTCTGTAGCATCTGTGTCTGGTAGTGTTGCGATGACTTCTGCATCTTCAAGTGGTTCAGGTGGAAGGGCAAAGCCAGCACCAATGAGTGCGGGAACAACTTGTGTGCCTTGGCCACCTAGGCCTAGTTGATAGTTTTCACTTCTACCCCATCCCCACAAATCACCATTACTCCTCATGCCCAAGGAAAAACTGCCGTCCATAGTATCACCGCCAAGAGCAGCATCGGCCAAAACCCAGTTAGTAGCAGTCCCTACTTGTGCAGGTGTTGTTTGATTGCCTGTATAAGTACCCAGTCCTGTTGCGCCATTCACGTTACTTCCCCATGCCCAGAGCGTGCCATCTGCCTTAATAGCAAGGGAGTGTATAGCACCCGCGGACACTTGTGCCCAGTCAGTAGCACTACCTACCTGCCCTGGCGTACTTCCACCACCGCCTGGTATTTCTCCCCATGCCCAGAGCGTGCCATCTGCTTGCAGCGCAGAGGAGTGGAAGCGTCCCCCAGAAGCAGCTGCCCAGTTAGTAGCAGTCCCTACTTGTGCCGGTGTTAGTTGATTGCCCGTTGTTGTACCCAGTCCTGTTTGGGCAAATAAGTTACTTCCCCATGCCCAGAGCGTGCCATCTGATCTGATAGCAAGGGAGTGCTGAAATCCTGCAGCGATAGCTACCCATATAGTATCAATGCCCACCTGCTGAGGTGTCGAGTGGGTAGTATTATTTCCCAGCCCTGTTGCGCCATCGCCACCACTCCCCCATGCCCAGAGCGTACCGTCTGCACGCAGCGCAAGGGAGTGCCAATATCCTGCAGATATGGCCGTCCAGTTAGTAGCAGTCCCCACTTGTGCGGGCATTGTTTGATTGCCTGTTGTCGTGCCCAGTCCTGTTGCGCCAATTTGGTTCCGTCCCCATGACCAGAGCGTACCATCATCTTTGATAGCAAGGGAGTGCCAACCTCCTGCAGACACAGCAGTCCAGTTAGTAGCACTTCCTACCTGTGCTGGTGTTGTTTGAAAGCCTGTTATAGTACCGAGCCCTGTTTGGCCACTTTGATTCCATCCCCATGCCCACAGAGTGCCGTCTAATCTGACAGCAAGGGAGTGGTCAATTCCTGCGGAAAAGGTTGTTGCTTCGGGTCGAATAGTTGAACTCGAAAGTGATGAAAATCCGCTACCAACTACCGCAGGTGACTCGTGAGGTATCAGCACATCATCTGCTGATGAAAACATAGCTTGAACCTGCGTGACCACAGGATCAAGAACTGACTGAACCGCCGAGGAATTCGCTGCCGCTAAAAAGGGAATTGCCAGAAGAAAAATTGCTGCAATTAGCAGCATTAGCCTAGGTTTTTCTGAGAGCCCCCCCCCCCCCCACGGAATTTGGGAATTTTGACGGTCATGGCAGTCTCACTTTCGTTTCGGTTGACTTTGTCTTCACTTCGTTTCGTTGGCTTCGCCTTCACTGCGTTGCGTTCGAAATGATTGCTTCGCATCATTTCTCACTACACTGGTGTTCGGAATGATTGCTGCGCATCATTCGCTCACTTCACTTGTGTTACAGGTAAAATGCTGCTGTTTCATTAACCGAAAAATTGTAGCATCAGTGGACGTACTTCCTCAAAATGTTCACTTTTAATTAAGATGTTGCTGCTGTTGTTGCTACACTAGCCGCCGCCATAACAACCAACATCGCCATAATTTGCTGTGCAATGATGATATTTATGATGCTGGCAGAGGTCGACGCAGCTATTTTTTCGTCTGATTGTTCGGTACATTCTTTGGCATAGACCGAAGAGATGATTGCTGTTGCAAACAGCAGCAGCTCTTGTGCAGACACAGAGCGCAATCCTTTTTGCGTCCGCAGAAAGTCACGGGCTTCTTTGATGTCAGCGACCAAAACATCGCTGTCAACAGACAGCAGCGACAGAATCCCCAGCGCAGGCAGGGTGTATTCTCGGTCGAGTCGTATTTTTTGTGCGCGCAGAGCTTTGTTCAGCTTTACCAGACAACAGAGGGCTTCGTCAGATGTTCCGCCCAGTGCCAAAACCTGAGACAGTGCCTGCAGGTTGCTTTTGCTGGTCCATTTGAATTGTGGTCTGAGCTGCTGGTTCAGTTGTTCGATGCGCTCGACACCCATCGAAGGCATGATATCTGACAGGCCTAACATGACAGAAAAGATGGAGTCGTCGTGTCCGGCAAAAAACCACAGACGACCACGCAAACCATCATGGAAGCGTTTTGCTCGGTCGGCTATGTTTTTGAAGTTATACTTTTCTGTACCCG
>WREJ01000006.1 GCA_009779395.1 Coriobacteriia bacterium | reverse complement strand
GTTTGAGTGCCTGTGGTAGTACCCAGTCCTGTCGTGCCATTTCCGTTAAATCCCCATGACCAGAGCGTGCCATCTGATCGCAGGCCAAGTGAGTAAGTACCAGATGCAGAAACGTGCGTCCAGTTAGTGGCAGTTCCTACTTGCAGCGGTGTTGTTTGATTGCCTGTTGTAAGTCCGAATCCTGTTCTGCCATCTGAGTTACTTCCCCATGCCCAGAGTGTACCGTCATCTTTAATAGCAAGGGAGTGAGTACTTCCTACAAAAAAAGTCGTTACTTCGGGTAGAATAGTTGAACTTGAAAGTGATGTTATGCCACTTGTTGCAACAGCTGGTAACTCATTCGGCGCAAATACATCATCTGATTGCGAAAACATACTTTGAGCCTGAGTGACAACAGGTTGAAATACCGATTTAAGCGCCGGAAAATTCGCTGCCGCCACAAGGGGAATAGCAAGAAGAAAAATTGCTGCAATTAGCAGCCTTACCTTGTGTTTTTGAGAAAGCCATCCCTCGGATTTTGGCATTCTGGCGGTCATGGTCGTCCTCACTTCATTTCAGTGGTACCTGTCATCTGCATAGTGCAGTCATTGTCCGTTATTTCACGCACAAAAGCACCGTCTTCGGTGCAGGGAAAATTGTAGCAGCTATGGTCGCACTTCCTTAAAATGCTCATGTCTTGGTGAAAATGGTATTTTTGATAGGCGCCTCAGGGTGCGCTGTGAGTGAGCTTTCGTTACTGTCACCAACGTCCATCAGAGTGCATCCAGGCGGGTGAGGTTCGTGCTGATATCAAAATCAGGCGCCTCAGGGTGCGCTGTGAGTGAGCTTTTTGTTAGGTTCCTGCGCGCAGCGTAGCTTACTCCTACGTGAGCACAGGGTTCTGACAAAATAGGTCGCTCACAGGGTGCGTTGTGGTGCCGACGCGTAAGCGAATGGTGCGCTCTGGACTAAAAGTCCAACCGGACAATGATCACTGCCAAACACCTCTGGATAAAGCGGCGTGTCGAGTACAGCAGGCATCAGCCGCCTCGAGCACAAAAAGTAGTCAATACGCCAGCCGACGTTGTTTGCTCGTGCGTTGGCGCGGTATGACCACCAGCTGTAAAGACCAGGGGTGTCGGGATTGCGCTCGCGCAGAGGGTCGGCAAATCCTGCTGCCAAAAGCTCGGTCATTTTGCCGCGTTCTTCGTCAGAAAATCCTGGCTTGCCCCTGTTTTGTCGAGGGCGTGCGAGGTCAATCTCGCCGTGAGCAACGTTTAAGTCACCACCAATAATGACGGGTTTCTGTGCGTCGAGCCTCGTGACAAAGCTGCGAAAAGCGTCCTCCCAGCGCATACGAAAATCCTTGCGCGCCAGTTCTGGCTGAATATTGGGCGCATATACGTTAACCAGCCAAAAATCAGCGAACTCGCAGGCAGTGATGCGTCCCTCGCTGTCAAGGTCGCTGGTCTGGACAGACTCCGCCACCTGACGCACAATCTGCAGCGGCTTTTCACGAGAAAAGACAGCCGTACCCGAATAGCCTTTTTTGCTTGCATAGGACCAGCTTTGGTGGTAACCCGGTAAATCGAGGTCAATCTGACCAGCTTGCAGTTTGATTTCCTGCAGCAAAAAGATGTCGGCATCAAGGCGCGTAAAGTGGTCGAGAAAGCCTTTTTTCAGGTTCGCGCGCAGACCATTGACGTTCCAGGATACCAGCTTTGTTTGTGTGTCTGTGCCCGTCACCTGTGCTGCTGCCTTTTGCCTGATTGCCACTATTTGACGACAACTTTGACGCGATAGCTGGTATACGACGAGGTAAAGGTGATGTATGCCGTGCCGCGACCTGTGCCAACAATGGTGACCAGATGCCCGCTGCTTGCCACAGCCTGAGTTGTCAGGCTGTAGGTGTTCCAGTAGCCGGCACCCACTCTGCGTGCTACTGTACCGGTAGATGACACCGTTGCAATGTTTCTGTTCGAACTTTTCCAGTTGATGCGCATGCTTGCTTTAATGGGGTAACGCGTCGCAACACGCAGCGTACCCGCATATCCTCGTTTGATGGTCAGTGCCGACTTTGACGAGAGCACCACACGTGCTGCCGGTTTGGTGGCAACTGCTGTCGAGTACGGCCCCTGTCCATTTTCGTTAACCGTTGCTACCCGAAAATAGTACAGCTGGTTTTCTTTCAGGCCCGTGATAAGCTGCGAATAGCTTTCTGCCGCACTGCTGACACGCAAAACGGTTCTCCAGGTGGTGGTCGTACTGGGACGTATCTGCACAATATAGGCAGTCGGCGGATAAGGACAGGCACTGTCACGCTTCCAGGTCAGAGTAACTTTGTTAGCCCCCCGACTGACAGCAGTAATAGTCGGGGCAAAGGGCAGACCTTGCGCTAAATGGAATGCCTCGTCAACATTCAGCCCTCCTGCTCCTGTTTTTGTATTGCCCCGCGTACCGATTGTTTTCGCCGTGCCGAGCAAAATGCTCTGCACCTGGGCAGCCGTCAAATTGGGAGCAGCCCGCCACACCAAAGCTGCGGCAGCAGACACGTAGGGGGCAGAATACGAGGTGCCCGACGACTGAAGGTAGCTGTTGTGCGCAGCCATCACCGTAATCATTTCACCCGGTGCTGCCATATCAACACCCGTATTATAGGTAGAAAAGAGCGACCATTGACCTGCCATGCCAATGGATGCCACTGAAAGCACCGGCGGATAAGCAGCAGGATAGGTAACGGGATTGCCGTCCTGGGCATAGTTGCCCGCGCTGGCTACGACCAGTATTCCCGCAGCGACGGCACTATCGATTGCCATCTGAAAGTAGCTAGGAAAGGACGACCCTCCCAAAGACATGTTGATAATGCGTGCCTCGCCTTTTTCGACTACGTCGTTAATTGCATTGGTGACAGCAGACAGATAGATTTCGTTGTTGGCATCTGCCACCTTGTAGATAAGAACCTTGTTGTTCCAGGCAGCACCAGGAACACCAATGCCGTTGTTGGTTCCGGCAGCAATCAGTCCTGCTGTTCCTGTGCCATGATACGCCAGCGATAGCGTCGATTCGGGATTGACGTTGCTTCTACCAGAACCAAAGTCATAGACAGCAACAATATTTGCCTGACGGTCTGCTGCTGACATGTCAAAACCCGTGTCAAGAACGGCTACAGGTGCTGTGTTGGCGTCTCCTTTGGTGTTTGCTAGCTGTGGCCAGACCGTGCTAAAGCCACCACCAGGAAAGGCGTGCAAACCCCAGCTGCCCGCCACCCCAGTTTTTGTGCTGAAATAGGGGTCGTTGGGGGCTGACGAATAGGCACCCACGCTAACCTTGACATCAAAGTCGACAACTTCGTAGAGTCCCGTTTCATACATCTTGTCTCTGAGGTCTTCGGTCACCTCTGGCTTGCTTTCGACTATGACAAGCGTTTCTTTGTCGGCATCACCCGGATTGTCAACAATGGTGATATGCGGCATCGCGTCAAAGTGGTCGGCAGCATCTATGATAGAGTCTTTGACTTCTTTGGCAGAGGTATCGTCCTTTGGCAGAGCAACTATGCGCGTTGGGTCCACACCCGGATCATCAACAGACAAAGGCGCGCGCAGGTCTCGGTCAGAATAGTCGGATCTGTCGTCCTGATCAAGCTGGGCAAAGTCAATAGCATCACCAGTCGAGACAGTCGAGAGTGTCAGGCCATCATTGATATCAGGAAGAACTGCAGAAATTGCAGATAGCGGCAGGCTGGCGCACAACAGACAGACAGCGGTAGCGGTAGCCAGTAAGCGAACCCAGCTTTTATGGCTTGACGAAACCACTCATGTACTCCTCATCTGTCTGAAGTAAGAACACACTATACCTCTCCGCCACCGTCTAAGTATAGCAGGACGGCAGCAGCAGACGAGACCTTTGCCCAACAAAGAGGGGTAACTTGACTGAAATAACACAACTGCCAAAACCGCAGCTAGTTCGCTTACTGGACCTACTCCGCCACGGCAACGGCGTCATTCCTCGGTCAGGATGAGGGGGCCTTCTTCTGTAATGGCTACGGTGTGTTCGATATGTGCCGCGCGCGACCCGTCTTGTGTTACTACCGTCCAGCCGTCATTGCGCAGAGCGTAGCGGTCCGTTCCCAAAGTAAACATGGGCTCGAGCGCAAGGGTCATGCCTACTTTTAGCAAAAGTCCCTTGCCGGGCGTTCCCTCGTTGGGGACAGTGGGTTCTTCATGCAGAGTACGTCCAATACCGTGACCGCCGTAGTGCTGCACAATCCCCAAACCTGCTGCACGTCCTACCGCGCCAATAGCAGCACTGACGTCACCCAGGCGGTTTTCTGCAACACAGTTTTTGATGCCTGCTCGTAAGGCTTTTCGGGTCACACTGATAAGGCGCTGTGAGTGCTGGTCAGACTCTTCCTGTGTGTCTGCTGCTACGATTACGGTGTCTGCGGTGTCACCAATCCAGCCGTTTAAGGTTGCTCCCACATCTAAGGACACAATGTCGCCGCGACATAACTTGACGCGTTTGCTGGGAATGCTGTGAACGATTTCGCTATTGATGCTGGTACAGATTGCAGCAGGAAAGTCCCTGTAGCCCAAAAAGGTCGGCACAGCACCAGCATCGCTGATTGCCGCGCGCGCGATGTCGTCAAGTTCTGCCGTGCTGATGCCCGGCTCTATCGCCTCGCGTACCAAACGCAGGGCACGCGCCGCAATACGACCAGCCTGACGCATCTGAAAAATCTCTGCCTCTGACTTTAAAATGACCTTGTGACGAAAAGATTTTGGCATGGACGTTCTCTGTGTCTATTGTGGCGCGGCGCAGCTACTGCCCAATTGCCGCAAGCAGGTCGTAGTAGACCGCATCAACGGGTTGGTCACCTTTGATGGTTCGCAAAATGCCCTTGCCCCGGTAGTAGTCAATCAGCGGAGCCGTGTTTTCTGCATACACGGTCAGGCGATTGCGCACGACCTCTTCTTTGTCGTCATCGCGAATCACCAAATCGCCGTCACAAGTAGCACAGGCATCACCCTCTGTAGCTGTTGTGGTTCTGCCACAAAGCGGGCAAAAACGGCGCGACGACATACGTTTGACAATAATTTCGGGATCAAGTTCGATAGCAACCGCCGCATCAAGGCCGCGCTGCAGTTCTGCCAATTGCTCGTCAAGGGCAATCGCCTGCGCTGCGGTACGCGGAAAACCGTCCAGGATAAAGCCACGGGCAGCACCCATTGCTGCAAGTCGCTCGCCGATCATGCCAATTACGACCAAATCAGGAACCAAGTCCCCCGCATCCATGTACTTTTTTGCCTCGATTCCCAGCGGAGTTTGTCCAGCAACGGCAGCACGCAGCATATCGCCCGTCGCAATGTGCGCCAGGTCAAAATAGTCTACTAATTTCGCAGCTTGTGTGCCTTTCCCCGAACCAGGGGCACCCAACAAAATAATATTCATGGTAGTGTTCCCTTTCTTGCCGCTAAGAAGCTACGCCCATAATAGCACAGTCTTGCTGGGGATTTAATCGAATTTAAGCAATCTTTAATGAAAATTTAAGCGAAATTTAAGCGATTTTTAAGCGAAATTTAATCAATGTTTAAGCGATCTTTAAGCGCCTATCGCTAAGATAGCTGCAGGTAGTAATCGCGCCCTACCCTATCGTGAAGCATTCAGGCAGCAGTCAAACAGATACTTTCAGTACGGGTGCCCAGCAAAAACTGAAAACCCCGAGGATAGCACAAGGATGAAATCATGCAAGAACAAAGCAAACACCCCGACAAACCAAGGGACAAGCACAGCACACGGTACAGACCACTTGCTAGCCTTTTAGTAGGTCTGCTGCTACTGACAACTTTCAGTAGCAGCCTGACAAGCACGCTTGTCCCCTGCGATGCAGCTGCTGCACGACCAGCCGCCTCGCTTATTTTTGACACCCACAGCATTCCCGGAGAAGTCCCTGTTCATAATTCGGGCAACATACCCGCCTACTGCATTAACTACGGCGTACCAGGCCCCATAAACATGGCTTTGACCCGTGGCGTAAAGCTAGGAATTGGTGCGGGCACCCTGGACCGCTCAATTAGTGTCGCTGTTGACATGGGTCCGCGCACGACTTCGGGAGGGACGACCATTAATGGAGTCAGCCTTACTAACTTGCAGTGGCGGCGCGCAACACAACTTGCCGTTTTTCGTCTGCAGGGGGCAGACCTTAGCTATAGCACCACCACGCGCGAATGGCAGGCATCGACCTGGATAGTTAATCAGGCGCGTAACAACAGCAGCATCATCTTGCGCAATCGCTACTGGCGTTACCTGCCACCTGCCGGTGCCAACATACAGCGTATGATTTTTGCCGGCGGAGACCCCCTGACTGCTCGCGTGCAGCTGCAAAAACTTGATGCAAGCGATAACAGCGCACTGCCCGGTGTTGTTTTTGGTGCCTGGACCAGCGAGGCTGCAGCCCAGGAGGGCACTACCACCGTTGCCAGCTTTGTCGGGCGCGCGACCACTGACAGTAACGGCTTTGCCCAGTGGTTTCGCCTGCCGGTGGGACGCAGTTATTTTATTCGGGAGTTAGTACCACTACCGGGATACGAACTAAACACGACCGTCATTGCTGTCACGCCGATTCGCGGAAACGACTCAGAGGCGGCACAGACGGCACTGCCCCTGTACGACCTGGGAGTGATGCACAATCTTTACCTTGACAGCGAAGCAGGAAGAGGGCGCGTACGCGTCATCAAGACTGACAGCCAAACGGGTGCAGGCCTAAGTGGCAGCGTGTTCGAGCTGCGGGCAGCCGCAGATATTGTCACCACCTATGGCAAGGTCAGACTGCGCGCCGGAGAACTTGCTGACACCCTCAGCAGCGATGCCAGTGGCATTGCCGAGAGCATCCCTCTGTATTTGGGCGACTACGTTGTGCGCGAAGTTGCCACCTGCCCCAACTATCTGCTGAACCCCAACTCTTTTGCGGTGAGTTTGCGCTGCAACGACCAAGACACAGGGGTCGTGTGGGTAGAGGTGACAGTACCCAACGACCCCGTGCTGGTGTCCTGCGAAGTTGAAAAGCGCACCATCGATGTGACCTCTGCGGCATTTCGTTCGCTGCCACAAGCAGGAACGATTGATAACAGCGCGCTTGGCAGCAAAGAATACTACCGCTACGACATTGATTTCAGGTCAAGCTCTAACGACTGGGCAGACGAGTTTGTCCTTATTGATGCCTCTGATTCATCACGTCCCGACCTAATACGCCTTTGCGAGATATGGACACCCGTTGTCTGGGGTGACTTTAACGGGCGCTACAACATTTGGTACCAGACCAACCTCAACGACAAGAACCTACGCTATTCTGACCGTCTGGCAGCAAGCGCAGACCCGCTGAATCCAGCAAATCCCGAGCGATTGATGCGCTTTGACACGCTGGGCTGGCGGCTGTGGGCAGAGGATGTCGACAGTACGCAGCGGCGCAGATTGCCCGTTGCCGACCTAAAGCTAGACGCTGGCGAATACCTGACGGCACTAAAGCTAGAATTTGGTCGCGTCGAGAAAGGCTTTACCAGCAGAAACACGGGGTCGTGGGTCAGCGACAGCAGCGACCGCTTTTACAGTGAAGAGGCAATGGCAGCTACAGGACTTGCTCCCCTGTCGTATTTGGTCTACTGTCCTGCTCCGCTTAGTCCCTATGACTCGTACAATGGCGCAGAAGTTGTCATTGCCAGTTCTGTCACGGCACACATTACCAGAAACATTGTGCTTGCAGACGATGACGACGACAGTGTCGAGACGCGCCTGGTCGAATCTTTTACGGTAAACAGCGAAAGCAACACTGCTCCTGATGACGAGTCTGAACGGGTGAGCGAGGATCCACACACTGCCTATCTGCGCCAGCGGCAGCAGCAACTGGGTGGTGGCGGTGGACTTGCCTCTACCGGAGATCGCAGCTTGCTTTTGGTGTGGACGGTCTTGGCAGCCTTATCTATTGCAGCGATCTGTGCTGCTCGCGTAACAAGCAAACACGCGAGGAGCAGACAAGCTGCGAGGACTGGCTAAGAGCAATCCTGCTGCGGCGGACCGAAGAAAAAGCCCGTCCCCTGAGGGCGGAATGCACGTGCGCGCAGACTTTCTGCGTAACAGGCAGGGTCTGCACCATCAAGGACGGCACGATAGGCAGAGACGACTGTCTCGACATAGTTGATGCCTTTTGTGCGTCCCTCGATTTTGAAACTGTTGATGCCCGCAGCGACCAGCTGATCCAGGTGCTTTAGCATGTTCAAGTCCTGCGGACTAAAGAGCGTCGTATAGCCGTCCTGTTCAATCACGGGCAGGTATTCGTTAGGGCGCTGCTCTTCGACCAGCTGATAGGACCAGCGACAACTGTGCGCACAGTGCCCCTTGTTGGCGTCACGCGCCGCCAGATGATTGCTGATAATACAGCGCCCACTAATCGCCATGCACTGCGCCCCATGAACAAAAACCTCGAGCTCCATATCAGTCGGCATTGCCTTGCGAAGCTCGACCAACTCTTTTAGTGATAGTTCGCGAGCAGCGATGATGCGGCTTGCACCCAGACCGTACCAGGTCTGCGCTGCAAGCGCGTTTGCAACACTTGCCTGTGTGCTAACGTGCAGTGTCGTCTGTGCTGCGACACGGCGCGCCAAAGCTGCGGCACCCAAATCAGAAACAATAAAGGCATCAACGCCAGCAGCTGCCGTCACTTCTAAATAGGCGCGCAAAGACGCAAGGTCAGACTGGTGCATAAGGGCATTGACGGTCAAATAGAGACGCTTGTTGTGGTCATGGACGTACTCCACCGCTGCTTTTAGCTGATCCAGTGAGAAATTTTGCGCCTTGTGACGCAGGCCAAAGCTTTCCCCGCCGCAGTACACGGCGTCTGCCCCGCATTCGATAGCGCGCTTTAGCAGAGAAAAGTTGCCAGCAGGTGCCAGCAGTTCAGGCACGGTCATTGGAATTAGTTCTGCTCGATTAGGTGCCCGAGGAAATTTTTGGTGCGTTCATTTTTAGGCTTTTCAAAGATGTCTTCGGGTGAGCCCTCTTCGACAATAACGCCCTCGTCCATAAAGACAACACGGTCGGCGACTTCGCGCGCAAAGCCCATTTCGTGAGTGACAACGACCATGGTCATACCACCACGCGCAAGGTCGCGCATGACGTTCAGTACGTCACGAACCAGTTCAGGGTCAAGCGAGCTGGTGACCTCATCAAAAAGCATAACCTTGGGCTCCATCGCAAGGGCGCGCGCAATAGCAACACGCTGCTGCTGGCCACCCGAAAGCTGACTGGGATAATAGTCGGCACGGTCTGCCAGACCCACATGCGCCAGTTGCTCAATAGCAATAGCCGATGCCTCGTCTTTGCTCAGCTTCAGCACTTTGGTCAGTGCCAGTTCGACATTACCCTGCGCCGTCTTGTGCGGGAAGAGGTTAAACTGCTGAAAGACCATACCCAGATGCCGGCGTGCTTTATTGATGTCGGTGTTTTTTGCGTTAATCTGCGTACCATCAACCCAGACCTCGCCCGAAGTAGGTACTTCGAGCAGGTTGATGCAGCGCAGCAGGGTCGATTTGCCACTACCCGAAGGACCAAGGATACA
The DNA here is from genome assembly GCA_009779395.1 of Coriobacteriia bacterium. Taxonomy (GTDB): domain Bacteria; phylum Actinomycetota; class Coriobacteriia; order WRKU01; family WQUG01; genus WQVN01. Next base: position 5,853 of record WREJ01000006.1, on the reverse strand, counting down.
GACAACCTCGCCCTTATGAACTTGCAGGTTGATGCTATGGAGCACTTCCTCGTTTGCAAAGGTCTTTTTCAGGTCTTTGATTTCTACTATCGCTTTGCTCATAGCGATTACCTAACTTCCTGCAGTACGTTTTCTTGATGCGGAACCACATGCGTTGATGCCACATCGAGGCGTGGTGGACGTTTTCCTCTGCTGGCGGTACCGCTGTCTTGTTCTGCTAGCTTGTTTTCAAGGCGTGCAACAATGCGACCAGCAGGAATGGTAACCAGCAGATAGAAGACAGCCACTAGCACCAGTGGTGTCATGTTAAAGGTACGCGCCTGTTCCCAGCGTGCGTACAGCATCATCTCGCCAAAAGAAACAACGGTAAAGAGCGCCGTGTCTTTTAGCAGCAAAATGAACTCGCTGAGGCTTGTGGGCAAAATGCGTCGTACTGTCTGCGGCAAAATAACAACGCTCATTGCCATTGAAGTCTTCATGCCCAGCGAGCGCGCAGCTTCCATTTGCCCCTTGGGAATAGACTGAATGCCCGCACGGAAGATTTCGGCAAGATAGGCTGCCGAGTTTGCCGACAAGATTAGAAAGGCGCGAAACCACGCCGAGAAGTCCAGACTTAAAAAGGTAATATTGCTAAAGGGCTCCATCGCTGTCTGAAAAGCTGGCATCAAAGGAAGTCCCAGATAGATCACAATGATTTGCAGCAGCAGGGGCGTTCCGCGAATGACGTCAACATAGGTCGTCGCAATCCAGCGCAAAGGTGCAAACTTTGCCATCTTGAGAAATGCCAGTCCCAAGCCCAGAGGAATCGCCAGGAAAAAGCCAATAAATGCCATAGTGAGCGTAACCGGAAAGCCTTGTGCGACGACCGGAAGTGACTCTATCGCCTGGCTGGGCGAAAGGAAGGTGCCAGAAAAACTGGCGTTTTCCCACCAGTCTAGCGCTTGTGCCCAAAAGTTTGCAGTCGCCAAAGCACTGAGCCCTGTGCCCGTACTTGTAGCAACTGCCAAAAGAGTGCCCATCTTAGCCTCTACCTCCAAAACTATTCACGCTATATAAAAAGAGTGCGTCCATAATACAATTAATGGACGCACTCCCCCACTACAATTCGCCCTTAGGGCATAACAGGTGGATTATCGGCATCAATCCACTTGGCATAGATTTCTGCATACTTGCCACTGGCAATAACAGCAGCAAGAGCCTCGTTTATTGCATCAGCAAGTGTTGTTCTGCTCTTGCCAAAAGCAAGGCCAAAGTTCTCTTGCTCTGCGGCAGGAATCGGACCGAGGTTTTTGATGTCAAAAGCATCGTCAGCAGCATACAGCGCTGCAACACCAACGTCGATGATTACGCCATCAACTTCACCAGATTGCATTGCCATAAAGCAGTCAACGCCACCGGGATACGGTCTGATAACAACACCAAGGTCAGACAGGTGCTCGTCGGCAAAGATGTTTCCGGTTGTACCACTTTGAACACCAATCCGTACACCTGAGGTCACGTCATCAAAGGACTTGATGTCAGAGTCAGCAGGAACAGCAAGTGCCTGGAAGGACACAAAGTAGGGATTCGAGAAGAGGATTGTCTCTGCGCGGTCGGGGCGAATGGTCATCGCGCTTGCGGCAAAGTCAAAGTCACGGCTGTCAGCACTCAGTGCGGTCAGCAGTGCGTCCCACTCGAGGAAGGTAAATCTGATTTCAGCACCCAGCTCTTCTGCCAAGGCCTTTGCCAAATCGATGTCAAAGCCTACTGGCGTATCGCCCTCCATGGACTCGAAGGGTGGATACGTCGGGTCAGTTGCCACGGTCAGTGTTCTACCGTCTCCTGCTACGACGTCAGCCAGCGCGGGATGGAGCCACGCCTCGGCAGCCTCTCCTGCGTCGTCAATCGCTTCTTCTGCCTGATTACAGCCCACAACGGCGAGAGCTGTCACCTCCAATACAGCGGCAAGGCCTAGTAAAAGCAAACGTTTCTTCATGTCTGTCATACCTTTCACTACGCGGTCGCACATCCCTTAATGCAGGGCACGACCATCTATCATTCTTAAATACCCATTTTTGCACATTTTGAATTGTAATGCAATTTTGCCCATTCATATTCAAAAGTTAGCAATTTGGGCGCGAGAATACCCATTTTTGCAGACTCTTATGCATGAATGAAGAGCCTTAAGAAGGCAGAGGGAGGGCGTCCATTACTGGTAAAACTATAGCTGCTTTCGCGCGGCTGACCTGGTCTTTGACCCCACACCTGCGTACGGGGGCGTTAGCTTGATGCTATCTCACAACTAACCCTCTCGCCGCTTACTTCCCTGCCACATGACAAGAATAGCGACGGTACGACTTACCCCTAAGGTGCGCCATGCTCACAGATACCCCTGTCGAGTACGCTGCTTACGTGGGTTCTTTTGGCCGCACCTACCTTGAACTAGCTTGCGTACCTTGTGGCACACAAACGCAACCACAGACCCGCGCGAAAGCACCCTAATTATACATCCTGGGATAATTCAGGCGGCAGAGAACGTCCACAGACGCGACCTTTACTGCAAATCTTCGATGCTGGGGTGCAGGTCAAACTCTGCCAAGAGGGACAAGTACTGCTGTGCGGTCAGAGCCTTGGTCTGACCTGCTGCTGCCACCAGCAGTGCCTCCATGACATTGGTGCCAAAGCTGCGACCGTCCAGGCGGGGCGTGGTGGTGATCAGTTTGCCGACGCCGCGCGAGCGCAGAAAGTCGACGTCTGCTGTTGTGGTTGTGTTGGTGATGACCCAGATGCCCTCGAGGTCTGGTGGCATGTATTTGGCAATGTATTTGTAGTCGCCGGCGATAATGTCGTAGTCGTAGTACAGGCGGTCTGTCCAGGCGTGGCGAACCGTACGCGAACTGTGGTCGGTAACAGTGGGGTATATCCACGAGAAGGGCAGCTTGACGGCAATGGGTGCCGCAATGCGTACCGCTCGCCTGAGCGCCCGTTTGTTGTGAATGATGCTGCGGATTCCCAGCACGTAATACAGATCACCATAGCTGGTCTGTGCTCCCGCTGCGTCAAGTGCCATTGCAAGCCCCCAGCGGTCCACCGCAGAGGTCACCAGCGCACGCTTGCCCTTTAGTTCAAGTCCCCCCTCTTTGTGCAGGTAGCGAATGGTGTCTGCCTCGACAGCACCCTTTAGCCCCGAGCCATCAACCAGCACTTTGTTGCGCACCAATTGCGCAAGGGGGCGCATTTCGCGAATCCAGTAGGTACGGTCAGCGGCGTTTAGAAAAAGGTCGGCACCACCCAGTCCAATGGCTGCGACCTGCGGGTCTGCATCTAGCTGCAGTAGGCGTTCTTTCAGCAGACGCATATCACCATTGGTACCCTCACGGCGAACCAAATAGTCGCGTGTGCCCAAGCTGACCTCTGATTGATGGTCACGCACCGATGAACCCAGTGAAATACTGACTATTGACGTTTTAATTGCTCCCAGGCCTTTCGTACCCGTCGCCCGCGCTGGTGCTCGCTGCTTCCCGCAGCAGGGCGCAGGTCGCGAGTACTGTCGACAACACCTGACAGCACGCTGCGTAAATGGCCCGTATCAACGGCTACATCGCTTGTAATGGGAGACGTACCCAGCTCTATCCCAATGACATCGGCATCTAAAATGCGCTTTACCGTCTGAATACGCCAGTCACTGGCAAGCACAACAACCACCGAATAGTCGGTCAGTTCAACCAGAGTATCTAACATCTGGTTTAGCATGACACCCGTCTGACCCTGCTCTGCACGTGCGCGCTCGTCTTGTGAAAAGGTCAGCACAAAATCAAGCGAGAACTCTTCTGCAAGGGCGCGCAGCTCTTCACCGTTTGACACGGGAAAGGCAATCAATGCCACCCGCGCACCATGACGCACCTCGCCGAGACTTTCAAGATTCGAGACAAAACTACGCGACACGCCCACACTGCGCGCTGCCTCTGCCTGAGTAGCACCACGAGAGCGCGTCTGCAGCAATTCGTCGATGAGCGCGTACAATTTATCAGGAGAGACAAGCTTTTTGCCAATGCGAATCATGTCACGCATGGACGTTCTCTCCCACCTGTGCCAACACTGGCTGTACCCGCAGCAAGACGCAGGCGCTGGGCAATCAGTGCAAGACCGCGCAGGGTCAGGTGTTCGTCAAAATGAGTCACCAAAGGAATCATCGGCGCGATAAGAGGCGCCATGCCGCCGGTGGCAATAATAGGAACATGCGCGCCCGCCAGACTGGGTTGTTCGATTTGCAGGCAGCGGAGCAGCCCATCCATTTTTGCCGCTTCTCCGTAGAGGATTCCTGACTGGACCGCTGTTTTTGTCGTCGTGCCCAGTATCTGCGGTGGCAGCTTTAGATCGATAGCTGGCAGGCGTGCTGCTGTTTCAAACAGCGCGTCTGCTGCCGTTTGCACACCGGCAGATATGATGCCGCCCAAATAGCGTCCCTGCGCGTCGATGACATCGATGTTGGTCGCTGTTCCAAAGTCGAGCACAATCGCCGGAGCCCCGTACAAAGCCTTTGCGGCAACTGAGTTTGCGATGCGGTCTGCGCCGACCTCGCTGGGATTTTGCAGATGCGCCGTCAAATCCTGCGTGTAGTCAGCCCCCACAACAATCGGCTCGTTGCGCGCAGCAGACAGCGTCAGTGAACGAGCACATTCTTTCCAGGCAAAAGTTAAGGCAGGAACCACACTGGCAATAATCGTCCGTTCAATAGCAATGACAGGCGGCGGAGTTTGTCCAGGAGGGAGCGGCACAGACGGCAGTGCAGCCTGTTGGTTACGCGCGACCTCGTCAAAGAGCTGCAAGACGGTCACCCGCAATTCGTCAACCGTACGACTTGCCTCGCTTGCAAGCCGCCAGGTATAACAAAGCTCTGTCCCCGCAAAAAGCCCGAGGACGGTTTGGGTGTTTCCAATGTCGATTGCAAGAAGCATGTTGGTGTTGGTTATCATGATGGTCAAATTATAGCAAACAGTAGGGCACACCAGACGCGCGATCTCGGCGTTGAACTATCAGATTGTCCCTGTGGAGCGAGGGGGAGGATACATCTGCACAGTCCTCGCGCGGGACACACATTTGAAATGAATGACATGTTGCTGCGGAGAGTGCTGAGTACCCTCCCCCTCACTCCACAGTACACCTTGCCAATTGAAGAGGGGCGCGCCTTCCGGCGCGCCCCCTCTTGTGCGTTCAAACTTCCACCCCGTCACCCCAGGCTCGACCTGGGGTCTCTGCACAAGGTGTGTGTTAGTGCGTCAGCACCGCAAGCTCCATCTCACGCTTACTACGCCTCGTGGCACTCACTATCACTATCAATCCAGCAATCGCCATCAGTAGCAGCGCCATGCCAAACCTACCAATATCAAGACCTGTTGGTGGAACAAAAAAGTCAGTATTGGTAAAGTCTGCTGTATTAGCAGCTTCCCCTAATGTTTGCTCACCAGTCGAAAGTGATACGTTTGGTGTACGTTCTGGTGGATTAATGACTGATGTATCAATAACACCATCAGTACGAACAACAACATGAGGTGTGTAGTCGCTTACAGCGAGTTCTACTGCTGTGTAGCGTGTCCCGACATGAGTATCAAGGAATACCAGTGTTTGATTGTGGGTCAAAGCTACGGTTCTGGTCACTTCATCAGTGAATTCAATGACAGAACCAATGGTCTCGTTTGTCAGCGTATTGATAATCTGTGCTCGGTACACAATAGGTGGTGTTATCGTTGTTGCCAAAGAGGGAGAGCTGAGTCTAATGTCAAAGTCAAAAGCTCTGCTGGGGTCAGGCATTACGCCTGTTGTTGTTTTAGATATGCGCAAACCACCTACAGCAAGAGGGTCTGTTGGATCAAT
>WREJ01000005.1 GCA_009779395.1 Coriobacteriia bacterium | reverse complement strand
GGATTTGTTTGATGAATCAGCTGATCAAAAACAACATAGAGATTACGACCCTCAACCGCAATTCCGTGTCCCTTTGGTTCAACATCGATAACAACAACAGGTAGGGGAACTTCTCCGGTAGAAAAGGTCCATACCGTGTTGGGATAGGCACCACCAGGTCCAGTACCGTGGGGATACATGATTTCGCCTAAGCCATCACGAAAACCTGATGCTACGACGGTATGCACAACACCTGATACAGCAAGATTAAGGTCTGCACTAAAGACCGAATTGGGAACCGTTACTCCCTGGACAACACCACTTGACCAGCTGCCATTTGCGACATCTACCGTAGCACCATTATTAATATCGATTGTGCCCAAAGACGCAGGATCAGTACGCATTTGCCGGTCAAAGCGTATGATGATATGTGGCGTGTTGGCAGGAGTTACGTTTTGTCTGCCACTGTAGGGTGTCGTCGCACTGCCAGCACTGCCTGCAGCAGGCAGCCAGTTAGTAGCACTTTGCGGAATAGGTGACGCTGCTATTCTCCAGGGAATCCAGTTGTTGGTACCAAAACCCTGCTGAGTAGATGGTGAGGTGATTCCTTTGCCGAGTTGACCATTGCTATTCAGGCCCCATGACCAGAAAGTGCCGTCTGTTCTCATGCCGAGAGAATAACTGCCGTTAGCAGCATCAGCCAAGAGCCAATCAGTTGCCGTACCTACCTGTGCCGGTGTCAATTGATTGCCTGCTACCGTACCCAGTCCTGTTCTGCCATTGTTGTTCCATCCCCATGACCAGAGCGTGCCGTCTGATCTGATGGCAAGAGAATGCTCCCATCCTGCAGATACCGCTGTCCAGTTAGTCGCCGTACCTACTTGTGCCGGTGTTGTTTGAATGCCTGTGTCAGTACCGAGTCCTGTTCTGCCCATTGCGTTATTTCCCCACGCCCAGAGGGTGCCATCTGATCTGATAGCAAGGGAATAATTATTTCCTGCGGACACCTGTGTCCAGTTAGTGGCAGTCCCTACCTGTGCTGGTGTTGTTTGATTGCCTGTGCCAGTGCCGAGTCCTGTTCTGCCATTTCCGTTAAGTCCCCATGCCCAGAGCGTACCATCTGATCTGATGGCAAGAGAGTGGAATTCCCCTGCAGACACTGCTGCCCAGTTAGTTGCCGTACCTACCTGTGCCGGTGTTGTTGCTGACGCACCGAGTCCTGTTTGGCCTTGTGAGTTACTTCCCCATGCCCAGAGGGTACCATCTGATCTGATGGCAAGAGAATACTCCCATCCTGCAGACACCTGTGTCCAGTTAGTTGCCGTACCTACTTGTGCCGGTGTTAGTTGAATGCCTGTTGCAATGCCGAATCCTGTTCTGCCATTTCCGTTCCATCCCCATGACCAGATTGTACCGTCATCTTTGATGGCAAGGGAGTGGACAGGTCCTGCAGACACCTGTGTCCAGTTAGTTGCCGTACCTACCTGTGCTGGTGTCAATTGAATGGTTGCTATCGCACCCAGTCCTGTTCTGCCATTTTCGATAGCTCCCCATGCCCAGAGCGTACCATCTGCTGCAATGGCAAGGGAGTGAATATTTCCTGCAGAAAAGCTTGTTGCTTCTGGTCGAATAGCAAAAGGATCAAAAGATGATATTCCCGTTCCCAGCACGGCAGAGCCGTCAGGTGCAGAAAAGGTATCGCCTGCAGAAAGGATTCCTGCTACCTGTGTTGTTATTGGTTCAAGCACTGACTGAACTGCCGCCGAATTCGCTGCTGCTATAAAGGGAAGTGCCAGAAGAAGAATCGCTGCCAGTAGCAGCGCTAGCTTAGGTTTTCTGGAGAGCCCCCCCCCCCCGTGGGATTTTGGCGTTCTGGCGGTCATGGCAGTCCTCGCTTTATCTCAATGGCATCTGTCATCTGCATAGTACAGTCATTTCATGTACAACAGCACCATACTCTGGTGTAGGAAAAATTATAGCACGCTGGTCGTACTCTCTCAAAATGTTCATGATTGGTGAAAATTACGCCGTTATCTGCTGCATGGCTGCTGCGGTGACCTCTTTTAGTACGAAAGGGTAATCCAAATTGTGTTCCCGCGCAATCCTCGCTATGTCTTCATGTTCTGGACGTGCTCTGCCGTTTGCTACTTTTACCTGGACTGATCCCCAGGGGGTGTCAATGGTGACGCTGTCGCGGTCGCTCACATAGCGTGGTTGCAGACTGACGCGCACACCCAGGGTGCCCGTTAGCTTCATCATACGTGCTGCGAAATGTTCTGCTTGCTGCGGCGTCGTCAAAACACAGAAGGTCAGGGCGGCGCGGCTTTTTTTCATGGCGATGGGAATGACCCAGACATCAAGGGCACCCTCTGCCAGCAACTGTTCACCGGCAAAGGCCACGGCTTCGGGGGCAATGTGGTCAATGTTGGTTTCTAGCAACACCGTGTCTTGCGCGGCAATGGTGTTGGGTAGGGTTTCTGCGTCTGCAACACCCAGCAACAGACGGCAGATGTTGGGTTGCCCAATGTCGCGTGTGCCTGCTCCGTAGCCAACAGCACATGCTGTCAGCGGAGGTACCGCACCAAAACCGTCAACGAGCTGCAGTAGTGCCGCACCCGTTGGTGTCGTCAGCTCGCCTGTGGCACTGCTCATTGTTGTGGGAATCCCCAGCAGCAAAGCAGCCGTCGCTGGTGCCGGCACAGGCACAATACCATGCTGTGTCTTTACACTGCCACTACCCAGCGCAGGTGGCGTTGCGTACAGCTGCCTGATGTTCAGCGCGTCAAGTGCTGCGCAGCTTCCCACAATGTCGATGATAGAATCTGCTGCCCCCAGTTCATGAAAATGGACGTCCTCGACTGCTGTTTGATGAATCTGCGCCTCGACCTGGGCGAGCTTTGTAAAGACCTGCAGTGCGTTTTCGCGCGCCGGGACAGAAAGCAGATCTGTCGGCACTGCTTTAATACTTGCAGAAATGTCGGTCCAGCTGCGTGCAGCAGCCTGTGCGTCTGGCGTCGCGCCTTCTATGACTGTTGTGACCGTAACAGCAGTCGCTTTAATGTCGTAGCTGCTAGTTGTGCTGACTAAGACCTGCGCTTCGGGGGTGAGTGTAGCTGCCAACTCTGCTAGATTAGCTGCTGTAAACGCGCCCGTTTGCGTACCCACGTCAAGCAAAGCACCTAAAAATTTGTCGCCAGAAAGCCCCGACGAGCAATCGATGTGTGCGATACGTACTTTTGATGTGCTGCTGTTACTGGTCGTACTCGCCATACTCATACTAATCCAGCCACGCCGGCGCGTTAATCCTGCTTGCCACGACCGCCGCACCAAAACCGTTGTTAATATTGACCACGCTAATCCCCCCCGAGCACGAATTCAGCATCGTCAGCAGGGGCGCAACTCCTTCAAAGTTTGCACCATAACCAATGCTGGTGGGAACGGCAATCACCGGCACCTTGACCAGTCCAGCAATCAGAATAGGGAGCGCCCCCTCCATACCAGCAACAGCAATAATGACCCGACCGTCGTGCAGCGTGTCGGTGTGTTCAAGCGCACGGTGAACACCGGCAACACCAATGTCGTAGAGGCGCGTGACACGCGCACCGTGCAGTTCTGCGGTAATGGCTGCTTCTTCGGCAACAGGAAAGTCTGCCGTACCACCCGTTGCCACAACAATATGTCCGGTGCCGCGCGTTTGCTGCCCGTCCTTTTGTGCCACAATCAAGCGCGCCTCTGCGTGATAGACTGCCATAGGCAGCAACTGCTGAGTCGCAGCAAAATGCTGCGGATCTGCCAGAGTAGCAAGCACCGTTGCGTTGCGACTGAACAGTTCACTGGCAATGCGCGCGACTTGTTCGGGTGTTTTGCCTAGAGAAAAGATGACTTCAGGAAAGCCGCAGCGATTTTCTCGGTCGAGATCAAGACGAGCATCGACCACACCAGTAACACCCAGCGATTCAAGCGTTTTTTCGCTGGACGTATCTTTAATGGACGTGCTCTGCCGCTTATTGTTTTTGCTGCTGCTGTCTTTCATGACAGTCAGTGTATCACGGCGCGCCGTGCTGCTGACTGAAGTGAGTCATAAGAAAACCGCCCACAAGAAAACCCGTCCGGGACAATCCACAGACGGGTTTAGCTTGTTAGTTGGTAAGGCGGGTTATTTCTTTGAAGGAAGAATTTTGCAAACAGTTGTGCCACAGGTGGGGCACTTGCCCTTTAGAATGGGGCGACCATTTTTCATGGTTTCTTCTTTGGCATCGACCATATTTCTTTTCGCCTTGCACTTTACGCAATATGCTTCTGACATTTGTTCATGCCTCCTCGGTACCTCACTCACAACCAGATGCACCATGCACCTGATTTTGTCCTAAGACCGTTCCCTCCAAAACGTTTTACACACGTTTTCGCAGAGAAACTTAATCTGCCCCACATATACTGACACGAAACTGCGCATTTGTCACGCTCTGCGCAGGCATTTTTCCACAAAAACGGGAAAGAAACACCAAAATTAGCCCTCCAAGCAAGAAAAACACCATCCAAAGTATGCCAGCCGCCTGCCAGTAGTGCTCGGGGAAAGTCGAAATAACCAGCGTCGTCGTGTAAAACTCCCAGTTTCCCTGAGGGAAGAGTAGCTGATGAAACAGGTCAAATGCCGGATCAAAAGCACGCAGTAAAACAGCCAGACCAACAAGCGGCAGAGCAAAGCAACTGATCCCCGCTGCCAGCAAACTACGCCGTGCAAAGCGTGTTTTGTAGGTCAGACCCAAGACAAGCATTGCTGCAGCACCCACTACATAGGTCAAAAGTAACGAGCCACCCAGCAAAATACGCACGTCAGTCAGATGCGACAGTTCATCGGGAGAAAAGCTGTCCAGCTGCAGGGTTGCAAGGTCTGCTGCACTCGGCTGCAGGGTAAAAGCCGTCTCGAAAGGCAGAATAGTCACATAACGCAGAGTCTGAGTAGCAACATTTTGATAGGCCTGCAGTTCTTTTGGACTGCTGTCAGAATGCGCAAAGGCAAGCAGCTGCATGTTCACTGGCTGAAACGACACCAAGGCAAGCGAAGCACCCAAACAGGTCACAACCAGCAGCAGACAAAACGCTGCGATGGCAACAATTTCTGCAGCCAGACGCAGGTGGCGATTCTCCCAGAAAGAGAGCTTGCCCTGCTGGTGAGACCGCCGGCGCGCAGTCAAGGTCAGACTCTCTCAGGCTTCCCGGATGATGCTACAGACAAAGCTCGCGACCTCGTCAATCTTGCTGCTGTCAAGACGGGCAGCCGTGTCCTGCACAGAACAGTCCGCAAAGGGGATGCCTTTGTCGGCAAGGCGCGTAATGGTTACTGCCTTTCTGCCCGCCGCCAAAAGGGGACCGGCGTCACTTATCAGTGCTTTTTTCTTCCAGGCACCAATGCGCAGGTTCGATTCGCGCGACAGACGGCGAATCATGCTAGTCAGACGCGCACTACTGGGATAGGTTCTGCCAAAGCTCTCTTTGCTTGACCAGTACAAATCCCCTGCTGCCAGCGAGCTTAGATTGATAAACAAGCCATCTCGCACCTGATCGCCATAGTCTTGGATAAAGGCGCGTGCGCCACTGCAGGCAGCAAAATGCGCGCCCGTTGCCACAAACCACACTTCCTTTTCTTTGAGGTCAAGGTCGACCGAATCAAGAACTTTTCTGCGAATACGCGCCGCCTCGGCAGAGGCGTAAGAGTCATCTTCGATGGGGTCATCACCAGCAAAGCCGCTTTTCCAGTCAAAGTCGTCTGCAGTGACACCAAAGTCGTCACCAAAAGCTGCTTTGTTCCCCGCACCGCCCCCTGTGCCACCCAGGGGCGCAAAGCTGTCGGTCAGGTCAACTACTCCCTCATTAGATGCGCCGGCACCAGAAGCATCATCAAAGTTTGTCCAGCTGCCAATGGCCTTGCCCTCTGCGCGCGGGTGAAAGTCTTGGTCAACGCCCAGCCAGTTGCTGGGGTCATCGTTGTGCAGCGGGTCATAGCTGCCAGCATCCTTCTTTTTTCCAAAGGAGAAGAGGGACTTCTTGGCCTTTTTTCGCTGCGCGCGACTGGGGCTGTGACCGCGTTGTCTTTCTCCCGGCATCGCAAGGTCGTCACTGTCTGCAGGAATGCCGATAACATCAATATCGAGCACCTCGGCAGACAGGGTGGGGATTTCTGCACTAGCACCCTCAGCAAAGGTAGTCTGGGCATCATAGTCATCCAAACTTGCATAAGCAATCGCGTCTGGCTGCTTTTCATCAGACAGGCTACCAAACTCGACGGTGTCCAGATGCAGGACGCCCTCGCTACGGGGGCTGGGCGCGCGGTGGGTGGGAGCAGCAGGTGACGTAACAGCATCTGCTTGCGCTTCAAGGGGTGTCAGGGGTTCTGAACTGGGTGTCAGTTCTGGACCATGCTCTGCCACAGACGCGGGAACCGCCGTTGTCTTTGTTTCAGATCTCATCCTAATGGCAGGTGACATGCTGGTGCTGCCGCTGTGACCGTGCTGGCATTCTAGCAGCTGATCCATAACGCACAGCATGGCTGCCACGCCACTTGCGTTGTTGTTTGCTCCGGGTGAATAGCGTTTCATTAAGCGAGCAATCAGCTGATTTATCAGCAAAATCGCGCCAGGAATACACAAGGCCAGCAGCAGGTAGTAAATCCAGATGGTCGCCGGTGCCAAGAGGACACTTTTTACCAGCAGCAACAAAGCCAACAGGGGCATCAGCACGACGATAGTATTTGCAAAGTTGTGCAGCGGACGGTATAAAGCAGCCGTTGCCTCGCTGGTCAAAGGACTAGTCAAAGCAGAGTCGTAGTTTGCCAGCAGAATGACTTTTTTGGGCTTTTCGCCTGGTGTGTAAGAACTAGGAATGCTTTTGGCAATGACGTTTTGACTGGGACCTTTGGGCAAAAAGTTAATCAGACCGCTGGGGCCTTTTGGGCCAAACAGGTCAAGTATGGTCAGCACCGCCAAGACCGCCAAAAGCGACCAGCAGGTCCAGTGAATAACCCACATCTGGTCAAAAAAGCTGTACCCTATTCCAAAAACAGCAAGGGGAACCAGCAAATAGGTCAGCATACGCGCCGACTTGGGAAAACGCGGCGTGTCAAAGTCGTGCATTTCAGCAGGAATCTCTGCCTGCTCAAAGCGTTCCAGCAGCCACTCTGCCGCCTGACGCTCGCTGTCAGAAGCAGCAGGACGTGGTCCTATTTCATGCGAAAGCACATCCAGATAGTGTGATGCTTGACTCATGTCCTATCCTTCCCCCGCACCCACGGGATTTTGCCTTTGAGCAATTGTACCGTAAACAGCAGTGTCCACTAGCTAAATAGGGTGAAAGTACGTATACATTGGCAGAGTGCGTCCATTCACCGAACACCCTAGCGATAGTTCACAAACTGCAGGGGAATATCGTAGTCTTTGTCTTTCACAAAGGCGATGACTTCTTGCAGGTCGTCGCGACTGGGACTGGACGCACGAATCTTGTCTCCCTCGATTTGCGTCTTGACCTTTTTGTACTTTTGCGCCTTGATGTCTTTGTTGATGCGCTTGATCAAATCCTCGGTAATGCCGCTAACAATTTGACCGGTAAAACGCACATTACCCAAAGACGCAGCCACGGGATCTGACCATTTTACTGCTTTTAGGTCAATGCTCCGCCGCACCAGCTTTGAGTTCAAAACGTCTTTCACCTGACTTCCCACAAAATCACTCGGAGCCGTCAGGACAAACTCCTTCTTTTGCTTGTCAAACTCGAGCTGCGCGCCGCTACCCTTCAGGTCATAGCGCTGCATCAGTTCTTTGCTCGCCTGCTGGTAAGCATTGTCGACTTCTTGATAATCAACTTCCGAGACAATATCAAAACTGGCATCTTTGCCCATGGAAATCCCTCCTTTTACTCTGGGTGTAAGTATAACAGTGGAAGAGCAGGTCCATTGCCAGAGTGTTATCATAAAGGCATGTCCACTGCGCGCAGCATTTTCGATATTATTGGTCCTGTTATGGTCGGACCCTCTAGCAGTCACACTGCTGGTGCCGTGCGGCTGGGTGCTTTAGCGCGCGCGATTTTTGGCGAGCAGCCTCGGAGTGCACGCATTGGGCTGTACGGTTCTTTTGCCGACACAGGTGAGGGGCATGGCACACAGGTCGCGCTAATCGCTGGTCTGCTGGGTCTGAAAGTCGACGACCCGCGCATTCCGGACTCTTTTGAACTGGCACAAAGTGCGGGGCTGGACTTTAGCTTTGAAGAGTTGTCCTCTGATGATGCGCATCCCAATACCGCACGCTTTGTCCTTGAATGCCCCGAGAAAGACAAGCTGTTCACCATTACTGGGTCATCAATCGGTGGTGGCAGCGTCATCGTGACCCGTATTGGCAGTTTTCCTGTCGAGGCAACGGGTGATTTGCCCCTTATTGTTGCCCGCCACACCGACGAACCAGGCATTATCAGCGCAGTAACGGCGATTTTTGCCGCCGAAAACATCAACATCGCCAGCATGAAAATGTCACGCGAGCGTCGCGGCGCAGAAGCCCTGATGATTTTTGAATGTGACACCCTGCCAGAAATCAGCATCATCGAAAAACTGAAAACCATCCCCCAAGTCCACAAAGTCCGCGTCGTTCCCGCCGTCTGATTGATGCAGGTGATTATGGACAGACTCCGCCACCACAATCCCTCTCCCCCCATCGAGATGAAGGAGTAAACCGTGCCCTACGCTTGTTTTACTACCTTGCTGCAAGACGCTGCGGATAAGCAGTGTAGTCTGGCAGAGTGCATCCAGACCCGCGAGGCCACAGAAAGCGATACCAGCGTGACCCAGGTGCGGGCGCGGCTGGCTGAAATCCTTGCCGTCATGCGCGAGGCCGTGCGTCAGGGGTCGCAGCCTGACATCAAATCACGCACGGGACTGACCGGTGGCGATGCTGCGCGGCTGTTTGACTCGGTGAATCGTCCTGACTCGGTTAATGTGATTGGACCTTTGTTCACCCACATTTTGGCAGCCTCGATGGCAACCGTCGAGCTAAATGCCGCCATGGGGCGCATTGTCGCTGCCCCCACGGCAGGAGCATCGGGCGTGCTACCCGGAGCCTTTTTGACGCTGCTGCACGAACACGACCTAGACGACGACACCCTGATTGACGGACTACTGGTGGCAGGAGCCATTGGTGCCTGCTTTGCCGCCCAAGCAACGCTTTCTGGCGCAGCAGGCGGCTGCCAGGCAGAGGTTGGAACCGCAGCTGCCATGACCGCTGCAGCCGTCACCTATATGCTATGGCCACGGGAGGAGAGTGCGTCCAGCACCGCAGCAGCCAACGAAGCTGTCAACGAAGCCCTTGGACATGCGGCCTCTTTTGCTATACAGGGACAGCTGGGTCTGGTCTGTGACCCCGTCGCAGGTCTGGTCGAAATACCTTGCATCGCGCGCAACGCAACGGGCACTGCTGTGGCACTGGCTGGTGCGCAAATGGCACTGTCAGGACTAAAGTTCCCCCTCCCCTTTGACGAGGTAGTAGATGCCGCCGCACGCGTAGGAGCAGCCATCCCTCCGTCACTGCGTGAAACCGCAAAGGGGGGACTTGCTATAACGCCCACCGCGAAGCGCATCAGACGCGAGCTGCGGTAGAAACACGCGGCAATCTGTACGCCTGTGCATACAGTTTTCCCAACTTCAAACTATCTGTTACCCTTAGCGCGATTATGTGTCTTGCATAACATCTGGCAGTTGGCGATGTCAGAAGATCCACCCTTGCTCCATGCAGTCACATGGTCAGCGTCCATATCTTTTTGATCCCAAATCTTGCTCTTGTTTGCATCGTGTCCAATGGCACAAAGGAGGCAGTTCGAGATTCCTTTTTCTTTGGCTTCGGCGGTTTGCTTTGCATATGTTGTTCGTTTGGTTGCTTCATCGAAAACACGAACGTTAAGCAGCTTGCAATCCACCTCTTCACCTAAGATGTATTCAAAGATTCCCTTGCCGTCTTTAACATAGGGGTCTTCTCGCAGTCTTTGTACTGCTGCTGATATTTCTGTGGGGCTATAGGGCGTTTTGTGGTACTCTTCGTAGAGTCTTCCCCAGTCAAGACCCTGCATTTCCCTCTTAACATCACTAAAGACACCCGATGCCCAGCCAATCACTGAATCAAAATAGTTCTTCAACTCTGTAATGTTATCGTCATGTCTGTGCTTTGCCATATAGCCATCAATGGTTTGCCCTTTGGATGCAGCCACCCATGAGAGAGCTGCCTCCAAGAATTCCTGCCTTTTTGCTGAGCCTTTAATGTAGGCACTCCATTTCTGAGTGTTGGCGTTAGAAGAGTTGCTGAACTCTGCTTTTGCGCGAGTTACAAACTTCCCTGAAAAGATTGCATTGCGAAGTTCTTGGTCATTAAGTGGGACACCTGCAATGTTAATAGTCTTAAACCACTCTTTGATTTGGCTTTCTTCGCCCCTGCAATGGTAGATTAAAAGTTCACTATCCATGATGATTTTTTGCTTATCATCAGGCAGAGAAAAAAATGATTGCTCCGTGCCGTGTTCGTCACGAATGGCAAACTTTCCTGTTGTGAATCGACCAATCGAGGTAATACGTTGCTGTCCGTCTAATACCTCAAAACGGTCATCGCTTGTATCATTAAAGTAGATAAGTCCCAGAGGATAACCTTTAAGGAGCGAATCAATGACGGCAACATCTTTCTTTCCGTCCCCATAAATGTAATGGCGCTGGTATTCTGGCTGGATGGTTAGCTTGCCAGAAAGACCATATAGTCCCTTTCCTTCAAACTCATTAAAGACAAAGCCAGCTACAATTTCTGCAACTGTGTACTTCTGTAATCTAGTTTCCATTAGTGTCTCCTACGTGTTTGATGAGTATTCGCTGGTAGACTTTTTCAAGCAAACCGTTTTTGAAGATTACACCACTTGCATTAAGGTCATAAGTTCCCTTTTTGCTGAACTTGGCAAAATAAGCCTGTTGGCATTCCTCTTTTGAATAGGTCTTAACTTTCAAATTATATAGGTCAAGATTTTCACACATTCCCACTATCTCAAATTGCTCTGGGCAGTATTTATCAAGAAAGGTAATAGGTACTCCCATAACGCCACCATAGTCAGAAGGAATAGCATTGATGAAAGGTACTTCGATTGCGTCATAGTTATCGTACCTGTCGTAAGCATCTTTGCCCTGCATTTTCTTGTTGTACTTCAGATTGTCTGCCATTGTCATAAGTGGGATTGGCTCATGCCTTGCTTCATGGTCTAGGTTTGTCAGCCAAATGCAGTTTCTGAACTTGACCAGTCCCGTTTCTTTGTCATGCACGCCGTCAGCATAGTTAGCCTCATCTGGTACTGCAAAATATGCATTGCCAGCGTTAAATCCTTTGCCTGGCCATATTCGATTTTCTTTGATGAGGGGAAATACCTCTTTGTAGGTAATGCTATTTCTGGGAGCTATTGTCAAGAAATCCTTTTTTGAGTTAATGAGCCACGCAAAGTACTCACGAAAGAGCGAAAAGGGTGGATTAGTAATGATGGTGTCTGCTTCATCACGGAGCTTTAATACCTCTTCACTGCGAAAATCCCCATCACCTTTCATATAATCCCACTTCAAGTCGTTAATGTTTACGTCTTCGCCAGTCAAGACAAATATTTTGCCACACACTTCAGTTTTCGACTTGTCAAATTTTGGGTCATCACTTTCAAAAAGGGTTGGCTGGTAGTTCGCAGTTCTATGAATTTTGCTCTCATTGGCATAGCTTGTTGATATAAGTTTTTTTAAGCCAAGCGTTTGAAAGTGGAGGGCAAAGTATTTTGTAAAGTTGCTCCACTCAGGGTCATCGCAAGGACAGAGAATGGTCTTGCCTCGAAAAACATCGGGATCTCGCTCTAGGTAGGCATTGACCTCTTTTTCAATGTCTGCCCATTGCGTGTAAAACTCATCGTTCTTGACTTTTTTCGCTGCGCTCAATTTGGTGTTTGCCATTTGAAATGTGCCACCTTCCCTAACGTCTTTGACAAGACAAAGGGGTGGATGCAAAGAAACAGCAAAGAAGCGTTAACCCCTTGCTTATGTTCAACTTGGGAAACAGCAAGCTGCTTCACACGGATGAATCAGGGGTTAACGCCCATTTACATCCGCGCAAAAGCACTCACATAAAGCAGGTATGAAGTTTGTAGCCAACTGTTTCCAGTTGAACATAAGCGAGTATGATTTTATCACTTGTTGTCACGCAAAAAGGTGTTGAATGCCGCCATGGAGTACATTCAGCGAGAACTGAAATGAAAAAAGGCGCCTCAGGGTGCGCTGTGAGTGAGTTTTCATCACTGTTGCAACGACCGTCAGAGTGCATCCAGGTGGGTGAGATTCGTGCTGAAATGAAAAAAGGCGCCTCAGGGTGCGCTGTGAGTGAGCTGCCACTGTTACCAACGACCATTAGAGTGCTCCAGACGTTGCCTGCGGCTTCACTGCGCTTCGTTCGGAATGATTGCTGCGCATCATTCGCTCACTACGCTTGTGTTCAAGGTCAAGGAGGCTTGAAAAATCAAAAACGCTAAGCGTACTAAGCTACTCGTGCGTTTTTGATTTTTCAAACGACGCCGAGATTGGACGTCTGGTGCGCTCTAATCTTTCCAGCGTACTAAACGTCGCTCCACAAAATTAATCACCTCATACAGCGCAACGCCCATCATCGCCATAGCTATAATGCCGGCAAACATGGTGGGATAGTCTATACGTCCCCAGGCGTTTACGACGTAAAAGCCGATGCCGGTGTTGCCGGCTATAGATTCTGTGATGAACAGTACGGCGATGGCTGTTCCTGTGCTAATGCGCAAAGCCGTAAAAATGTTAGGCAGCGTTGCAGGTACAACAACGTGGCGTGCGATGTCTATGCGGCTTGCCCCTAGCGAACGCACGCTTAGCACCAGATCAGGCGACAGAGACTTTGCCGCATCACGCGCCGTCACCAGCGTCTGGAAGAAAATCACCGTTGCAATCAGAACAATCGCTGGCGCACTTCCCAGACCCAGCAAGACCAACAACACGGGCACAAACACTATCTTTGGAATGGGATACAACACGTACAGCAGTGGTGCTGCTATCAGATCTAAACGACCAGTCCGTCCAATAATCAAGCCTGCAATACTGCCACACAGCGTACCAATGCTCATCGCTAGCAGCACGCGCCACAGCGACACAGCCAAATGAGGCAGCATGTCAGGCAGCTTGTGGTACAGCTGCAGCAAAGCAACAGTAGGCAGCGGCAGAGCAGGATTGCCAATCAGCAGCGACAGCGCAGCCCAGACCAGCAGCACCGCGACGGTTGCTATCACATAGCCCAGTATTTTCTGCAGGCGCGCTTTCATTTTTGGACAGACTCCTCCGCCTTGTCATCAGGCGCGTCTGTATCTGATGCGCTCTCCAGCAACAGCTGGCGCAGCAGCGTACACTGCTGGTGAAAGGTCGCGCTTTGACGGTAGGCGCGCGAGCCCATGGCGGGATTGTCAATAATGGCACGCACTTTGCCGGGGCGCGGCGTCATCAGCACAATGCGCTTGCCCAAAAGCACCGCTTCTTCGACAGAGTGAGTGACCAACACCTGCGCATAAGCAGCATTTTGCCACAGGTCAAGCAGCACGTTTTGCAACTCTTCCCGGGTGAGAGCGTCCAATGCCGAAAGAGGTTCGTCCATCAGCATCAGATCGGTCTGCAGTGCCATGGCACGCGCCAACGCAAGACGCTGACGCATACCACCAGAAAGCTCGCCAGGATAGGCAGCCGCAAAGTCTTCGATACCAACGGTGCGCAGGGCTTCTTGTGCCTGTGCGCGTGCTGCACTGCGGCTCACTTTTTGCACGACCAGACCCAATGCTGCATTATCAAGCACCGTTTTCCAGGGCAGCAAACCGTAGTCTTGCAAGATGAGTGATGTCTGCTGACGGGGCTTGGTGACAGTCTGTCCCCTTACTATAACTTCGCCTGTTGTTGGTGCGCGCAGACCCGCGATAAGGTTCAACAGACTGGTTTTGCCACAGCCGCTTGGGCCAATGATGGCAATAGGCTCGCCACAGGCGACCTCGAGAGAAAACCCATCCAGCGCACGAGTTTCTTTCTGGGCAGACCGGTAGGTCAGGCCGACAGCACGCAGCTTGAGCGCTGCGCAATCAGACGAGACCTTGTGTTGATGCTGCGAAACTGTCACGGCTTAACAGAGCTTGCTTTCTGCTGTGTGGCTGTCGTTTTTTGCTACAGTATCTGTTCCAGGGTGATTTCAAAGCGCAGGTCTTGATGAGGAGCTACCAGACCATGGATGCCGTCCTCGCCAAATGCCATATCAGAGGGCACGTCTAGCAGACGTACGCCACCAACCTGCATTCCAACGACACCAACCTGCCACGCCTCGATAACGTCACTGTCACCGACGACAAATTCATAAGGTCCACCCTGCATAGTGGAAGAGTTAAAGACCATGCCATCCAGATACATGCCCGTCCAGTGAATCAGTACGGTATCGCCCTCTTTGACTTCGGGGCCCTCGCCAACCTCGATGTCAACATAAGCGAACTCGTCTATCTCGAGAACTTCGTCCTCGGCAAGCAGTTCAATGACTTCCTCAAGATCAGCGTCACTGGCATCGGGTTCATCGCTTGTACAGGCACTCACAAAAAACGCAAGGGCAAGCATCAGCGTAAAACTAAGCATGTAGATAAACACGCGCTTGCATTGAACCATGTTCCTCACAACCTTTCGCCGCCTTCGTTCAAAGTTCTGTGAGTAATCGTACCACTACCCAGCAGTTTGTTGCTACACAGAAAGAAAGCACCCCTTGCGGGGTGCTTTCTGGGCACGGTCCTCTTTAGTAGTGCTTACCTGCTGGCAAGCGTACTTCAGATTACCTGTACAGGAAGATTCTTGACGAACCACCAGCCTGGTTTGGACCGAGTGAGCCTGATCCTCCAGGAAGCAAGTTGCCTGCGCTTCCGCCAGTTCCGCCAAAGGCGTGACCACGAGTAGCTGCATCGGGCCAAGCACCTCTACTGCCAGTGTTAGCCAGTGACAGATCATCAAGAGCAATGTGACACTTCAGACAAGCACCGTCGTTCATGCCAGTTGTACCGGGTACAAGTGCACCGCTGGTAACACCTGTCAGAACACGCCACTCTGGGTCAGCAAAACCAGTGATGTTTCCGACTGCAGAGCTTGCACCAGCAGGACCTGTGCCTGCAGCGTTTAGTGCACGTGCAATGTTACCGGTGTACATCCACAGGTTTCCAGCACCAATGTCAGTAGTTACCTGAGCACCTGCTGCGTCCCACTCGAATACCTGAATGTTTCTGTTGCCATGGGGGAAAGCAATCGAGTTCGTTGCTACACCAACCATGTCATGACACTGGTTACAACCAAACTGTCTCCACTGAGGCTCGCGTGTAGCCGTTGGCAATCCAGCAGTGTTTCCTGGATGACAAGGACCACAGCCACCGTTGTTGGTACCAGAAGTGATACCAATAGCAGGTACAGCGTGACCAGTTACAACCGTTGTCGAAGCTGGGTTGCTGGGATCCATACGCTCAAATCCAGTACCCCAGACATTGTTTGCAAAGGCAGAGTAAACGTGACAGCCTGCCTGTCCACAAGTAGCACCTGTTGCAACACTACGTGCAGCAGCAAATTGGGGAGAGTTAACTGTTCCAGCCGTTGTTGGGCTGATCTCTCCGGGACGTGAACCCATACCGATAGGCGAAGTTGTACCATTTGCCCACCAGCCAGCACCGGTATTTGAGACCGCAGGGGACTCAAAGATAGCACTGTTGGGGTTAGCTGGCGTCCACAGCGCACCAGAACCTCTTCTTTGACCGCCACTGTTGAACTCAGCTTGGATTTGATCATCAGCAACATTGCCAAGCATAAAGACGTTCATGACGTGGAAGTCTGAACCATTACCACCATGAATGCCACCTGCGTGACAGGCATAACACGAGTTCACGGTGTCGTGGGGACCAGCATTTACGCCGTTTACTGCCCACTCTACTAGCTTACTGGTACTCATTGAACCCCAAGCGGTGTGACAAACCGTACAAGAGTCGCCACCTGCTGTCAGAAAGTACTGATTGTTTGGTGCAGGAGTACCCTGAGGGATACCCGTTGCGCGGTGCAATGAATGACACGCAGCACACTTAGTAGTAGTTGTTACATAGCCACCATGAGCCGTTGCCTGCATAGTAGCAGGAACGCTGTTTTGCGCCATAGTAGCAAGAGCGGAATCCCAGCTAACAAAGCCAGGGGTACCACCCGCTGGGTTTAGTGGGGAAAAACCTTTCCACACGTTGTCGTCTGCCCCAGCCAAGGCACTGAATGAAAGGACAAGTGCCACTGCCAAAGCAAAAACTATAAATGTTCGCTTCATAATGTGTTCTCCTTTATAACTGTATGCGAATATGCATTTTTTCTCTTTCATAATCGCACCTCCTTTCTTAGAGAGAATACTGATGAAGGTCTGTTGCTACACATCACCTTTTGTATCATCAATTTTCGTTCTGCATTTCTCATGTTTTAGCAGGGTTTTCGCAGCTAGTAGGCTTATAACAGGCTTATAAACATAAGTCGTAATGCGCAATTTATCGCTGCCTGAATACCGTGCATATATAGAGTATCAGCTTTGGCATCTGAAGGGGTTGATTCCATAGAAGCCAAATGGTTATTCCTATATTTATCCTATATTTCCTCATAGACTATTCATGCCTCGCGTCACAAAGGCTTCACGAACCCTCTACATCAAAGAAAAGCTACTCTGCAGCAGAAAAGCTACTCTGTGGCGGCAATTAAGGTGTATGATGGATAGGCTTGCTTTACCAACGGATGGATAGGCTTGCTTTACCAAATAGAAAGGTGCGATTACCGTGATACTTAAATCACACATTACCCGCATTATAATCTGCTTGCTGGTTCTAACCGTAGGTCTTTTTGGCATGGTGGGAACAGCACAGGCAACAGAAACTCCCCTTGCCGAGATGAGTATTTTTCTGTGGGAAGACGTAGAGGGGCGTCGGACGACCATTACCATCTGGGGCTTGGTCGACCCCGACACGACAGAGCTTCCCGCCACCGTCAGCTTTCAATTTCTCGAGGGCTTTACCTTTAAGCAGCTCAATGGGTTTAACATCGAAACTCTCGAGCATAAAGACGATATAGAACCTGAAACAAAGCTAGTCGACGGTAGCATCGAGTACACTTTTACCCTGAGCGAAGATTTTGGCTTTTTTGCTGGCTTTGAAATCCCCGGTGGGGTCTTTGAGGTCACCCCTGAAATGGGCAATACTCCGCTTGGGCACTTTGCTTTTATTCCGCCCAATGACCTCGAAGCTCTGACTGTTGGCTTTGTGTCACCCAGTCCCGAGTTGGTGGGCGCGGGCACCGATGTCTACTTTTTAATCGAGCTTGAAGAAGGCGAGCTGTACGGCATTACACGTACCGACGTTTCTGGCGGAGAAGTCCAGGAGTTCACCATCGCCTTTGGGTCGCGCGCAGCCCGTGACGAAGCACTTGCCGCTGCCGCAGAAGCCGAGGCCGCTGCCGCAGAAGCACAGCGTCGCGCCGACGACCCCTGGTACCGCTTTACCAGCTGGCTGACCAGCCCCATCGGGCTTATCACCTCTGGCGGAGCAGTTATCGTGATTGCAGTCACCGCAATAGTAGTCGTACTGCTAATTAATCAACGCAGCCGTGGCACAGATGATGACGACAGCGACAACGACGCTGACGACGTCCCTGGTGATGTCCCCAGTGACGATGCTGATGACAAGGCTGATGGTGGCGACGGTGCCCCCGATGACCTCGATGACGGCGATGCCGACGAGGATTACTGATTTACTTGCACTGGGCGTTGCCCGCGTGGTGGCGCCTGAACTGCTCTATCGTCCGCGCAGTGCAGACGATAGCTACGACTTGGATTACCAAAGCTATTCAGAGTACCTTCAGGGGGCTATCAACAGTGGTAGTCCCTTTGTTAGTGCGCGGCTGGGCAGCACCGAGGCTCTGAATTGCCTTGCCTACCTGCGTTTTCGTGCTGCTGGTGAAAGGTCGAGTACTGGCGGGGGCTCTCCTCAAAATGCGCCCCACACTGCGCCACACACTGCATCAAAAACCCCCTGGCAGCAGCGACTGCTGCGACCTGTTGTACCCAGTCTGCAAACTTTTTCGGGAGTATTTCCCAGCGACCAGCAGACAGTCGATGACTTTTGCTGGCTGTATCTGGACGCGCTGTCTTCGGTGGACGTGCTGGCGTCTTGGATACAGCAAGAAGATGCCTTGGCTGACTATTTTTCCGCGCCACAACGAGTCTTTTTAGAAGACATCGTGCCCTTTGTTGGCGACAATCCCTGGACCAGCGCGCTTGCTGGCAAGCGGGTGCTGGTCATACACCCCTTCAAGCAATCCATCGAGCAGCAGTACGCCCGGCGCAAGCTGCTTTTCGCAGACCCGCGGGTATTGCCAGCCTTTGACCTGATTGCCTATCAAGCCGTCCAAAGCCTGGGCGGGCAGGAGGAGTCCGTCCATTTCTGCAACTGGTTTGCTGCCCTGCAGCATATGCAAGACGACATCGCAGACATTGACTTTGATGTGGCGATTGTGGGTTGTGGAGCGTATGGACTGCCTCTTGCAGCGCATATCAAACAGCTGGGTAAGCCTGCCATTCATTTGGGTGGAGTGACGCAATGTCTGTTTGGCATCAAGGGCAAACGCTGGGAAGAACAATACGACTGGGACACACGCTACTTTAACCAGTACTGGGTGTATCCTGCAGAAAACGAGCGTCCCTCAAATGCTGACGCGGTAGAGGGTGCCTGTTACTGGGGCGACACAGCAGCCGAAAGTACCCCAGCAGCATGACCGGGCGTAGCACAAGCATTGACCAAATTGCGAATGATGTTGCTGCTGGCAATAGCTCTGCCGCCTCGTGCGCGGGCTCGGTGACCGTTTCGTTGTTTGGGGGACTGGGAAACCAGATGTTTCAGTACGCCACCGCCGCTGCCCTGGCACATCGCTTGCAGGCTGAACTGCTGCTTGACCTTTCGTGGTTTGACAAAAATCTGTCTGCAACAACAGCACGTCCCTACCTGCTAAATCAATTCAGTGGCTTGCAGGGACGTATTGCAAGCAACAAACAGCTGCGCTGGGCTCACTTTCTGGTACCGGGAATCGGTAACCGCTACGCACAAAAAGCCAAGCAGACGCTGCACCGCTTGCTACCCTACACCCAGCTGACCCTACGACCCCACAGCTCAAGAACAAGCATCGCACTGGAACCCTCATATGACTATTGGAACGGCTTGCAGCAACTGAGCGCACCGCTGTATTTGT
>WREJ01000004.1 GCA_009779395.1 Coriobacteriia bacterium | reverse complement strand
CGAGGCGCGCAAAAGGTGCGCAGCAAAGCTGTCTGCCACCACCTGATCGATTTTTGTCTGCAGGTCGCGCAGGTCTGTCTGCACGCGAGAGCCCGCCTCTATCAGCACCCACACGGTACCCGTATCCTGACAAAGGGGCACGCCCGTCTGCGCCGCACGCTGAGCGTTTTGCACCAACAGGGCAAGCACCTCTGCGCCCGCCGGATTGCTTTCTGTCTGCTGTGCCTGCTGCAAAGCCGCCAACACATCAGGACGCAGCTGCGAGGCAATGGTCTGCAGATGCGTCTGCACCACGCGAGCGATGTCTGCAGAAGAGATATTTTTTGAGGAGAGAGCGTCCATGACTAGACGATGACCTGAGCAATAGCGTCTGCCAAGCCTGGCTCGAATATCGAGGGAATGACCTGCTCTGCTGTTGGTTGTTCGACAAAATCTGCCAAGGCAGCAGCCGCTGCTAGCTTGTGAGCCTCGGTGATTTGCTGTACTCCATTGTCGAGCGCACCACGGAAAATGCCAGGAAATGCCAGTGCGTTGTTGACTTGATTGGGAAAATCGCTGCGTCCCGTACAGATGACGGCTGCCCCTGCTGCACGTGCGACGTCGGGATAGATTTCAGGAATGGGGTTTGACAGTGCCATAACAATGCAGTCGGCTGCCATGCTGCGCACCATGTCTTCGGTCACCGTACCCGGTGCTGAAACACCGATGAACACATCGGCATCTACCAGGGCATCAGCAAGGCTGGTATCTGCAGCATCGACCAGAATTCCCTCGTCGAGTAATGCACGCTTTGCTGCATTCAGCGTAGTGTCTGCGCTACTTAAAGCACCGCTGCGCCCCGTACCAATAATGCTGCAGTCAGGCGCGTACTCTTTCAGCAGGCGAGCGATGGCTGTTCCTGCAGCACCAATGCCAGCAATCACAATACGGAGTCCCGCAATGTCTTTGCCGGTCACCTTGCAGGCGTTAATCAAAGCTGCCAGTACCACAACGGCTGTTCCGTGCTGGTCGTCATGAAAGACAGGAATGGACAGACTCTTCCGCAGGCGATTTTCGATTTCAAAACACTGCGGTGCGGCAAAATCTTCAAGGTTTATGGCACCAAAGCTGACCGCAATGCGCTGGATGGTCTCGATGATTTCTTCGGTCGTGTCGCAGTCAAGCACAATGGGCACCGAGTCGATATTAGCAAAGTACTTGAACAGCAGCGCCTTGCCCTCCATGACAGGCAGCGCACCGGCAGGACCAATGTCACCCAGCCCCAGCACAGCCGAACCGTCGCTGATGACCGCCACCAAATTGTTTGTCCAGGTGAACTCGCGCAGTTTACTAGGGTCGTCTGCAACCAAGGAAGAGATATGACCAACACCGGGCGTGTAATAGGCAGACAGCTCGTGGCGTGTCATCGGGGTCGTATCGCGCAGAGCAGTTGCCATCTTGCCGCCAAACTGACGGTGCAACTGGACGGCGATTTCGTCATAATCGGGCGTGGTGTCAGACGTGATGTCGGGTGTGCTATCTGGGTTTTTGTGGTGGCTCACCTGTGCTGCTCCCCTACTCTTTTGTCTTTGGCTGCATGCCTTGTGTCTGTGCTAGCGCATTGCTGGTATACGGCGTGCTGGCTGCAATTCCTGCCACGCCTGCTGTTTTTGTGCAATTTGGTTCGCGCAGTCTTGCAGCGAACCAAAAAAATCTGTCACGACCACCGTCTTCACACAAAGCTCGTCTTTGTTGCTGTGCTGGACGTGCTGCTCCGCTGTTTCTTTCTCGAGAAACACCAGCGTTTGTGCGCACAATGCCTGCTGAAAAGCGTTCAGGTAGGTCGTCAAGTCGGTCTGCGGCAGGTCATCTGTGTGCAGCAGCGCGTACTGCGTGGGCAAATAGCCCAGAGCAGTGCTCACTTTTGCCAGGGCGTCTGTATGGTTGGTATCCAGATTAGCACGCTTGTAGCTGCTAACAAAGAGGATATCTGCCCAAAAGGCACCTGCTACCGCATCAAGGGTCAGGTCGTAGTCTACCTCTGCTGCAGCAAGTACAGCAAGCGCGCGCTTGCGAATCTGCTGGTTCAGCTGGACGAGAGAGAGCTTTATGTCGGGTGTCATGTCCATAACTTTGATAAAATACTAGGTCATGAACTGATTTTGCACAAGTCCTGCAGACGTAATACCTGTAGACTTAAGCGGAGGAGTACGACCAGCGTTACCAGCACAAACGGCACACAACACAATGAAGGAGCGTCGCGTTCTTATGGCTAAACTGTCAACGATTGTTATTTTTGACACCAATGTCTTGCTGACAAAGCCTACGGTCTTGTTGGAATATCCCGAGGCCGAGATTGTCATCCCCGAAGTTGTCTTGTCAGAACTTGACAAGTTAAAGGTCGCCCGTGTCGACGCCGACCTGCGCTTTCGCGGGCGTGAGGTCAGTCGCCTGCTGTTTGACCTGGGTGCCGATGGTTCGCTGATTGACGGCATTGACCTACCCGAAGGCGGACAAATACGGGTTGCTCCCCTTGATGTTGCAGGAATTCCTCTGCCTGATGGCTTTACGACACGGTCCTCTGACGACAAGGTACTCGCAACTGCTTACCTGCTGAAAAATCACGCTGATTTGCGCGGTTCTGCGGTCAGCAAAGATTGCAAGGTAAAGTTGGTGACCAACGACCTAAATCTGTTGCTGAAAGCACAAGCCTACGAGATCGAGGTTGAACAGTACGGCAGCGGAGACGACGTGTCTTTCTCGAAACGCTACATTGTGCGTCCTTTCCAGCGTTATCGTGTTCCTCTGGGCATTTTGGGCATATCGCTGGGTGTGTTTTTGGCGATACTGGTCGTTGCCTGGTCAGCGGGTGTGTGGCAGGGGAATGCTTCTTCAACGCCAGTGTTGACCAGCGAGTTTCGTGCCCTGCTAACCAACGAACAAGAACGTGCTTTTAACGCGCTGGAATCGCTGAACGCTAACCCAACCGACATCTCGGCATTGCAGATTCTGGCAAATTTCTACGTTAACCGAACAGAGGCCGCCCGTAGTTTTGGCGATGATGCTTCTATGATTCGTGATGCGCGACGTGGCATCGACTATCTGGAGCGCTATTTGCGCCTGCGTCCAGCAGACTTTGAGGCTAGAAACGACCTAGCGATGATGCAGTTTTATGCAGGCAACATCGATCGCGCGATTCAAGAGGTGCGTGCGGTACTCGAAGAAGACGCCAACAATGTCGCCGCAAACCTTAATCTGGGAACTTTTTACCTGTTTGGTATTGGCGTGCGCGACCTCGAAAGTGCGCGCGTGCAGATGGAGCTGGTTATTGAGCTAACGCAAAACGATTTCACTCACCAACGGGCTTTCGAGATTGCCCAGCAATCGCTGATGTTAATCGCCCACGAAGAAGCTGCGCGTGACGGCATCACCCTTGATCCCCATGGCAGCGAAGGTGGAGACAACGGTGAGTAAGAACAGCTGCGACATCGCCATTATTGGTGCTGGTCCTGCTGGGCTTGCGGCAGGTCTGTACGCCGCACGGGGACTGGTTGACACCGTTATTTTCGAACGACAGGCAACAGGTGGTCAGATTGTCACCACCTCGTGGGTCGAAAACTACCCTGCCTTTCCGGGAGGGGTGTCGGGCAGCGATCTAGGCGAGCTAATGACCCGTCAAGCGCAAGAATACGGTGCGCGTATCGAGCTCTTTGTAACCGTGACCTCGCTGACGCGCGGCAGTGATGGAGCATTTACTCTGCAAACCGACAGTGGAGACAGCTGGCAGGCACGCGCGGTCATCCTTGCCTGTGGTGCCGTTCCGCGCAAGCTGGACATTGACGGCGAGGCGCAGTACACGGGGCGTGGTGTCTCGTGGTGTGCGACCTGTGACGCGAACTTTTTCCGCGACAAGCGGGTGGCGGTCATTGGTGGTGGCAACACAGCTTTAGAAGAAGCCCTCTATCTGACCAAATTTGCCAGCACGGTTTATGTGGTGCATCGCCGCGAAGAGTTCCGCGCGGCAGCTATCGTGGTAAAGCGTGCCGCCGAAAATCCCCAGGTGGAGTTTGTCCTGAGCAGCATCCCCCTTGCAATTGTCGGCGATGATAGTAAAGTCACGGGTTTGCGTGTTCGCTCGCTTGCTGACGAGCGCGAGCAAACCCTAGCAGTCGACGGTGTCTTTGAGTTTGTTGGTGTCGAGCCGGTCAATGAACTGCTCGCTGGTCTGGCAGATGCCACTGACGCACAGGGCTACATTACTGCTGATGCTTGTGGTTCAATTCCTGGCGTGCCGGGACTTTTTGCCGCCGGAGATTTGACCTGCAGCAGCCTAAAGCAGGTCATCAGTGCTGCTGGCAGTGGTGCGACAGCGGCAGCTACTGCCCTGAAATACCTTGAAAGCTGAACGAAGCTATGTGCTATAGTTTCTATAGGCCGTCCAAGTAGAGAAAGGTTCGAGGAATGTCTGATTTATTGCAGGTAAGTGACGCAAGCTTTGCTAGCGACGTCGAGGGTAGCAGTGGTATTCTGCTATTGGACTTCTGGGCACCCTGGTGTGGTCCCTGTCGCGCGATGGAGCCCGTCCTTCAAGAGCTAGCAGCGGCACACCCCGAATTCACCATTGCACAAATCAACGTAGACGAAAACCCCACGACAACACAGAACTTTGACGTCATGTCGATTCCGACTTTTGTCATTTTCAAAGACGGCAACATGGTTCAGCGCATCAGCGGCGGCATGCCTAAAGCAAAACTGCTCGAAACACTGCAGAAAAACGCCTAGGAGGACAGCATGTGCGGCGGCGGAATAAACAGCAAACAACTACAACTGGCACTGGAAATGGCGCAGCAGCAGGTAGCTTTATCAGCGAGCTGGATGAAAGAATTGGCACATCAGGCGGGACACGCAGGAATTGCCGAAGCAGAAATTAAGGCGGCGGAGTCTGACCTGAAATCGGCACGCCGCGCACTAGAAGACGCCATCGAAGCATTTGAACTTGAAGAGACTAATTTCCAGGTTACAACAGTATAGTCAGTAGCGCGCCCTCGGTTACCTAAAGCCATTAGAGTGCATCCAGGGAGTCGAGGTGCGTGCTGATTTGTGAAGGGGAAAGCGCAGCGTAGTTGGTGCCTACGTGAGCATTTCCTCTTCACAAATCAGTGCGGAGATCGACTTTCTGGTGTGCTCTGGTGTTAGTGCGTTAGTGCTTTTAAGCGTATGTCTCTGCGTCCACACCTAATAGCACTCGTCATCACAACTAAAGCTGCAACTGCTGCTAGCAGCAGAGCCATACCAAAGTTGCCGACATCAAGTCCTGCCTCGATAAGCGCAGAATGTGTGTTAGTAAAGGCCGCGCTGTTTGTTGCCTCTCCCAGTATTTGTACCGGTACGGTCAGAGCCGTGTTTGGTGTATCGGCTGGTGCTACCGTCACTGGTAGACCACCAGTCAAAACAGCAACTGAAGGTGTGTAGTTAGCAGTAGCTTGTTCGGTGACGCTGTAGCGTGCACCAACGTGAGTTCCGGCAAAGACCAGTGCTTGACCGTGACGCAAGCTGACTGTTTGTGTTGTGTTACTGCTAAAGAACAGATAAGCACCGTTGTCGCTTGTTCCGGAAATATATCCGTTATCTGACGTTGTAACTACCGTGGGAACACCAGCGATAGTCTCTACTACGTATGCTCGGTATCCCGTAAGCGTCGTAAGCAGCGAGGGTACCTGCACACTGAGGTCAAAGTCAAAGAAGCGTGTTTGGTTTGCCATTGCTCCTTCGACTTCTTTCGAGATGCGAAGTCCTCCCAAAACAGCAGGATCAAGCGGATCCTCGTTGTCGTGATTTCTGACAAAGACGTTGGTGAAAAGCAACGCATCTGTCAAGCTATCGGTGATGTCGATTTTTTCACCAGGGACACCATTTATTACGCGCTGCAAGAAAATCGCTCTGACAAAGAGGGAATTTGCTGGTGCCGGTTCTGGCAGGTTTTCGACCTGGAAGGTTATCTGGTACACCGTTGGGTCAAAGAGCATGGTTTCTGTGTCAGTGTTGGTGAAGGTGTCGTCTCTCTCGCTGATGCGATAGACATACAGTCCCGCGAAGGGGAAAGGCAAGTCGCTTCCTAACAGGAAGTCAGACAGGTGTGTGATGGTAATTGTGTCACCATCTACTGTTCCTGTATCGCTACTGCCAAAAGCAATAGGATTGAGATTGAGGTTAGGTACATCTGCCATTTCTGGTGCTGTGGTGTCTCCGTTATAGCTGTAGGCACTGATGTCAAAGGTAAAGTCTGTATTAGGCACAGCAGTACCTTCTGGCATCAGCAAGTCTTTCCTTATTGCTAGGTCAAAGCCTTCTGGTTCTGTGACAAAGCGGTGGACGTAAGCTTGCTGCATAGCAGCACCAACAAGGGGAGCAAATCCTTCTATCTCTACGGTATAGGAAGTAGCAGGTTCTAGACCCGGCAAAGGTATCGTCAGTACGGTGTTTCCGTTACTCCAGTCACCAAAGCCAAAGGTCAGTACCATGCCCTCAAAGACTACTGTTCCTATGACTGATGTGTTTACCGCTCGGTCAAAGGTAATAACAAGATTTTCTTCATCAACTGAAACTTGGTGGCCTGCTGGGGTAACTCCGCTTACCGCAAGAGCAGTCTCGGTGGTAAAGGTCCAGGTATAGGGATGCATCTCGCTGGCAGGACGTGAGCCAAAGACTGCCTCGCCAAAGACATCGACAAACTGCGACACTGTTGCTGTGTGCAAAGTATTTGGGGCAAGCAAGCTAAGCGGTGCCGTAAAGACCGCGTTTGGAAGTGTTCGTGTTGTGTCGTCTGGCTGCTGAGGAGTTGTGCCATTTGACCATACTCCCTGTGACACATCAACTGTTGCACCATTGTTCAGAACTATAGTTCCCAGCGATTCTGGCTTGGTACACATTTCCCGGTCAAAGCGAATGGTGATAGTATCAGTAGATAGTGACACAGCCGTAGCAAGGTTATTGGGAATAGTTGCATTATTCGGAGAAGTCCAGTCTGTTCCCGAACGAGGAATAAGCGATGCTGCTAAGCGCCACGGTAGCCAATTGTTGGTACCGTCAGTTATGGTATCGCCATTGCCCTGGCCGCCCTCGTAAACTCCCTTAGCTAGCTGACCAGACCAATCATCACCCCAGGCCCAAATGCGTCCCGCATCATCAACAGCAAACACCAGCTGATCTGACTTATAAGCAGAGTGCCACGCAGTAGCACCCGCAGGTGGCGGCAGTATTTGAGGAGCAGGAATCCAGTCATCCGTTCCTAAGCCTATCTGTCCCATGTGGCTGGCTCCCCAGACCCACATGCGCCCGAGACTATCAAAGGCAGTTGTGTGTTGAAATGCCGAATGAAATGATACCCAGTGGGCCCCCAAATCGGGAGCAACCGTTACCAATGCAGGAGTGATTTGCGACCAATTTGTTGTTCCAATGCCCAACTCGCCACTGCCATTTCTTCCCCAGGCCCACAGACGTCCCAGGTCGTCATAGGCAAAAGTTGCAGACTGACCCACCCACATGTCTCCCCAGGCAGTCGCAGGTGCAGGCGGTTCTAGCAAGACAGGAGTGTTTCTAAAAGTGCCTATATTTCCAATGCCTAGCTGACCTCTTTCATTTCTTCCCCAGACCCACAGACGTCCTAGGTCGTCATAGG
This sequence comes from Coriobacteriia bacterium, assembly GCA_009779395.1. Taxonomy (GTDB): domain Bacteria; phylum Actinomycetota; class Coriobacteriia; order WRKU01; family WQUG01; genus WQVN01. The sequence goes on along the minus strand of WREJ01000004.1, from coordinate 13,018 downwards.
CATAGGAAGAGTCGGCGTATTCACTTTCTCCGAGCAACACACGATCCCACGAACTAGCACCTGCTGGCGGATTGAGCAATTGGGGAGTATTTTGTTCCTGATCAAAAGCAAGGCCGATGCCAAGTTCACCACGGAAATTTCTTCCCCAGACCCACAGACGTCCTAGGTCGTCAAAAACAAGGTTGTGCCAGCAACCAACATGAGCTGAAGCCCATGATGTTGCACCCGCGGGCGGGTTTACCAACTGGGGAGTGTTTTGGTCATCCCAACTTCCGATTCCCAATTGACCCCAGCGATTTTCTCCCCAGGACCACAGACGTCCCAGATCATCAAAGGCAAGGGTGTGCCAGGTGCCAGCATACACTGAAGTCCAGTAGGCTGCACCTGCAGGTGGGGCTATCAGCTGGGGAGTATTTTGGTCAAGCCAATTTCCCAGACCCAGTTGACCATGCCAGTTATTTCCCCAGACCCACAGTCGATTTTCGCTGTCAAGTACCAGGGCGTGCCCCCCGCCCATGGCTATGGTGTAATCGAGAACTCCGCTTGCTGATTGCAAGGCAGGTGCGGCAGGGTTAGGAGTAAAAGATTCCTCTAGGTAGTCTGCTACCGACTGTAAAGTCGTAGAGTTAGCTGTAGCAAGAAGAGGCAGAGTCAGCAGGAAAATTGCTACGAGCAGCAGTGCAGATTTATATTTCTTCGAGAGCTTTCCTTCTTTTGCCCTTCCCCCTTGGGCACCTTCCCCCATAGAACTCTTAAGCCCTCCTGTCGGGCTTTTAAACGCAGCGGTCATTGCTTACCCTTAATCCGATCAGTGGTTCATACCAGCGCGAACTGGCATTTTCTTTCTTTTAACAAGTCATCAAGTATAAAGTAAATTCGAACAATTGCAAGGAAACTACACAACTGTATCTGTGTGCTAATACAATGGCTAATTGTGACATAAAGCGCGCAATTGTCAGATATACATCAGGTGACGATCAGGTGATTGTCAGATAAAAAGCAGCTGCCACGGGGGCGGCATTATATGCCATGTGCAAAACTATCGCAGGAATGGTGGTCTTGCTGTAGCGAACCAGATAAGCACAAGAAAGTGCCAGCAAAATATTAGGCAGTGCTGCCCACAGCGAAAAGTGGTACAGGCTAAAGACCAAGGCCTGCAGTACGGCCGCTGCAACAAAGGGCATTTTTTGTGCAAAGGTTTCCAGCATAATGACGCGAAAGACCAGTTCTTCGATAATTGGTGCAAGGATGACAATGCTTGCGATAACTGCCACCAGTCCAAAGAGGGTCGTACCAAAAAGGTCAGTCAGTCGCTCTGGTGGGGGTAGCTCCCAGCCTAGCTGCCCAATGGCATAGGTATAGACAATAACAAACAGACGCAGAGCACAAAACAGACCAATGACCACAAGAGCTATCTTGCCAGATGACAGCTGGTCTTCTTCGCTAATTCTGTCCTGCTGCGCGCCGCTTTTTGCAAGTTCTGCTGCCAGTTGCTTGTCTTTGACGCTGCGCAAGCGGTAGGACTGCGAAAAGTTTAGGTTACGGCAGTGAGCACGATAGGCAAGAATCGCCAGTAACATCAAGTAAAACACTATCAGCATAATGGCGCGCACAGCAACAATGCCTTCTTCGGGCATCAGCGCGGTCATGCGGTTGCCCAACACCAGCACCGTCAGCACCGTTGCCACAAACAATGCCACAGCCACCCAGGCAACATCAAGCCAACGCCAGGGTCGTACATTGGCGATGCGCTTGCGCGGTGCAGGTTTTCTGCGCGCCCGTGCAGCTGTTGCTTTTGCAGACCTGCGTGCCATTAGTGGACGTCCTCTGCCGCTGTGCTGACATCAGCCGCCTTGCCTGCTGCCTGAATGCCGTCCAGACCACCACCTGCAATAATGCGGAGCAGGTCGTCTTCGTCCAGTACCGTAATACCCAGGCTGATTGCTTTGTCGTATTTTGACCCAGCGTCGGCACCAGCGATAACGTAGTCGGTCTGTGACGACACGCTGCTACTGACGCGCGCACCCAGACGTTTTAGCTGGTCAGCAGCCTCGATGCGGGTTAATTGGGTCAGCGCACCGGTCAGCACAAATTTTACTCCGGCAAGGCTTTGCTCAAGCTGATGGTCGGCTGCGTCATTTTTCAGCTGCAGCCCTGCATTTAGTAGTCGTTGCAACACGGCTTGGTTTTCTGGCAGTTCAAAGAAACTGCGCGCAGAGTGGGCGATTTGTGGACCAACTCCGTCAATTGCGCTCAGTTCTTCGATGCCTGCTGCCTGCAGCTGCCCAAGTGTTGTAAAGCGTGCCGTCAGCAGGTCTGACATCGTGGTTCCAACGTGGCGAATGCCCAATCCAAACAGCAGACGCGCAAAGGGGCGTTGCTTTGATGCCTCGATGTTTGCCAGTACTTTCTTTGCCATGATTTCGCCAAAGGTTTGCTCGCTGCCGTCACGGCGAAAACGTCCCAGACCCAAATCACGCAGTTCCTCGTAGCCTAGACTGTAAAAATCGGCGACATTGCGCAGCAGACCAGCGTCAATCAAACTTGCGATAGTTTCTGTTCCCAGCCCTTCAATGTCAGCAGCACCACGGCTGACCCAGTGGCGCAGCCGCTCGAGGGATTGTGCAGGACAGTCGATGTTTTCGCAGCGCAGCGCAACTTCGCCGGGTATGCGGTGAACCGCTGTTCCACAAGACGGACAGTGGGTCGGCATTTGGAAAACACGCTGCGTTCCGTCACGCAGCGATTCAATCGCGCCGACAACTTCGGGAATCACGTCTCCTGCTTTGCGCACGATGATAGTGTCGCCCACCAGAACACCCTTGCGCTTGATTTCGTCCTCGTTATGCAGAGTCGCGCGCGCAATGGTCGAACCTGCCACCAGTACGGGGTCAAACTCTGCCACCGGGGTCAAATTGCCCGTGCGCCCAACCTGAATACGAATCTCGCGCAGCACCGTCGTTTTTTCTTCGGGCGGAAACTTAAAGGCAATCGCCCAGCGCGGTGCCTTTGCCGTGTAACCCAGCTGCTGCTGCAGCGCAAAACTGTCAACCTTGACAACCACGCCGTCGATTTCATAGGGCAGGTCGTGGCGTTTTTCTAGCGCAGCAGTACAAAAAGCATGGACATCTGCACGGGTGCGCGCCAGCTGCACGTCGGGATTAACGCGAAAACCCGCCTGGCAAAGCAAGTCCAAAAAGGCGTGTTGTGTGCCACCCAAATCACTGCGGGGAAAGTCACCTGCAGCATCCTCTTGGGGGTTCATGTGCGCCTCGGAAGGAGCGTAGATAAAACTTGCCAGCTCGCGCCCTGCGGTAACGCGCGAGTCCTTTTGTCGCAGCGACCCTGCGGCCGCATTTCGTGGATTGGCAAAGGGTTTCTCCCCCGCCTCGTCAGCAAGTTTGTTCAGCTGCTGAAAGCTGGTCTTTGGCAGGTAGATTTCGCCGCGAACTTCCAGCTGCGGAAGGTCTGCCAGCAAGCCTTTTGCCAGGCGCAGGGGGATGTCGCGCACGGTGCGCGCGTTTGCCGTGATGTCTTCGCCGACCCGACCGTCGCCGCGCGTAGCAGCACGCGTCAGTTCGCCGTGAGCGTAATTCAGCGCAATCGACGAGCCGTCAATTTTCAGCTCGCAGCTATAGCAGATGGGCAGCGAAAAACTGCTTGCGTCCAGATTTCCGACCGCTGCTTCGATGCGGTCAAACCAGGCGTCAAGTTCTGCGAAATTCATGGCATTTCCCAGCGAATACATGCGCGCCGCATGTTTGACGGGCGCAAAAGCATCACTGGGTGTCGCACCCACGCGACGAGTCGGCGAAGTTGCCGTGATAAGATGCGGGTGGGCAGTCTCGATCGCCAGCAGTTCTTGCAGCAGCGAATCATAGACTTCGTCGCTCAGGCGCGGCGCGTCTAACACATAGTACTCATGGGATGCCTGTTTTAGGGTGCGGCGCAGTTCTTCTGCGCGCGCGTCAGCACGCTGCGCAGACAAATCCTGCACGCTAAGGTGTTCCAAACTCTGTGGACTGATGCGATCCTCCATGTCAGAAATGCCTCCGTCCTGCAAAACTGGTAATCAGAAAATAAGCTCGTAATTTCATGTACGCAATTGTGCCTGTGTCATCTCTGCGGCAGCCTTGATGACCTCACTGAGGGTAGGATGAGCAAACACTGCCTGTGCAATGTCAGAAACAGGTCTGCGACCTGCCACATAGGGAATAAATACCGCGATTAGCTCGACGGCTTTTGCGCCGACAATCTGTGCGCCCAGCAGCGTGCCGCTGTCTGCATCAGCAACAATCTGGACAAATCCCTCGCCTTCGCCCTCTGCCAAAGCCTTGCCATTCGCAGCGTATTTTGCGATACCTGTCACTGTGGCAATGCCCGCCTCACGCGCGGCATCAACACTCAAGCCAATGGTAGCCACCTCGGGAGAGGTATAGATGCAGCCGGGAATCAAATTGCCATCGCAGGCATGCCTTGCAGGTGTCGAGCCCTTTGTGGCAGAGTTTGACCAGCCATCAACAATCGCTGCTGCAGCAGCAACTCCTTCATGCTCGGCTTCGTGCGCAAGCATCATGCCACCGATAACGTCTCCAATCGCATATACTCCGTCTAGATTTGTTTGGTAGTTATTATCAACAGCAATCGCACGTCCCGCAAAAGCAATACCTGCCTGCTCAAAGCCACAGTCAGCCGTATTAGGCACCCTGCCAACAGCAGACATGATGACATCAGCAGTAAGCTGCGTACCACTTGCCAGGGTGGCAGTTACCCCTCCATCTGCATTTTGCTCTGCAGCAGCCAAGCTATCAGCCAGATGAAGGTCGATTCCCTGTTTTTTAAACTCACGCGCCAAAGCCTTGCTGACCCGCTTGTCGATTCCTGGCAGCAAGGTCGCTGCCAGCTCTACCACCGTGACCTGCGAGCCAAAAGCAGCGTAGGCACTGGCAAACTCAACGCCAATCACGCCGCCGCCCACAATAATGATGCTTTCAGGAATCTGCGTCAGTGCCAGTGCGTGGTCACTGGTCCACACAAAGGGCTGGTCAAGCGCGGGCAAACGCAAAGGCAGCGACCCCGTTGCAATAATAAGCGCATCACAGTCAAGGACACACTCCGCATCCTCTGTTTTTTCTGACCCCTCTGTGGGGTGTACCGCAATTTTCAAGGGGGAGTTTGAGACCAGCGTCCCTCTGCCTTGTATTACCTGCACGCCCAGACGCCGCGCGCTTGCCTGAACTTGCTGCACCAGATTGTCAACAACACTGTCTTTGCGTGCGCGCAGAGCCTCGAGGTCGACCTGCAGCAAGGTCGTATCCACGCCAGAAAGGGCGAATTCTGCCGCACGTGTGATGTCAGTCAGGGCGTGTGCCGTTCGCAGGATTGTTTTTGTCGGAATACAGCCGCTGTTGAGGCAAGTACCTCCCAGCTGCTGGGCTTCGACAATCGTAACCTGCAAGTCAAGACCGGCATCCTTTGCCCGTTTTGCCGCCTCGAAGGCAGCCATGTAGCCACCCGGCCCACCCCCCAGTACAACTAAGCTCAAACTAGACATGCCCACCCTTTCTCGCAGTATCACGCATATGACTAGTATAAAATAATCTGCGTGCTCAGCGGTCCAAGATTGGATAAATTTCTTTCGTAATTGCCTGAGCAGTTTCAATACTGTTCATGGTATAGAGGTGAATGCCATCAATACCGCGCTCGATTAGGTCGGCGATTTGTTCGGTGGCATAGGCGATACCTGCCTGATGAAAGGACTTTTCATCGTCCTGATATTTCTCGATTATGGTCGCAAGTTTTTTTGGCACAGAGGGATTACATAGCTCGATGATGTGCGCACTTTGACGCGGATTTGTCAGTGGCATGATACCCGCCTGAAGGGGAACGGTGATGCCTGCAGCACGCACTGCCTCAAGAAAGCGGCAAAACACATCGTTGTCAAAAAACAGCTGTGACACCAGCTGTGCTGTACCAGCATCTACCTTTGTTTTTAACCAAGCAAGGTCAGATTGTGCGTCAGTTGCCTCGCAGTGGGTTTCAGGGTAACAGGCAGCAATAATATTAAAGTGCTGGTCGCCCTCTTCCTGCGCTTCGAGTTCTTTGATGTAGCTGACCAAGTCACTTGCATGGTGAAAGTCGCCTTCTTGGGTGCTTGCGTCGTCCTGTGGGCGGCGATCCCCGCGCAAAGCCAGCACGTTGCTAATGTTGTGGGCACGCAAGGCAGCAAGCAGCGACTGTACCTGGGCGCGTGTCAGATTGATGCCGGGCAGATGCGCAACTGCAAGGGTGCCACAGGTATTTTTGATAAAACTGGCAATTTCGACCGTGGCCGCAGCGGTGGCTGCTGCACCTCCGGCACCATAGGTCACTGAAATGTAGTCGGGCGCAAGTTTCGAGAGACCGTCCACAGCACGGTAAACAACCTCGATGGGTGCCGTCTTTTTTGCAGGATAGACCTCAAAGGAAAAGACAAACTGCGTTTTGAAGAGATCCGCTGTGTTCATCACGCTACTTCGCAGCACTCGGTTGCAGCAGATCAACAATACGCAGTGCCAGCGCGGGTGCGTCCTCTTCATAGTAGGCGTCCTGACTGTCTGCCCACTGCTGGGTAACGACAGCACCACCGAGGACAATCGGCAGCTGCGGATAAGCAGCACGCAAAGCACGAACACTTTCTGCCATAGCGGGAAGCGTTGTCGTCATCAGCGCAGATAAACACACGGCAGATGCCTCGCGGGCGGCAGCAACAATTTGCGACGATGCAACATCAACACCCAGGTTGCAGACCTCGATTCCCTGGCTTTCGAGCAGCGAGACACAGATATCTTTGCCAATCGAATGAATGTCGCCTTTTACGGTGGCAAACACCACCTGCATGCTGCTGTTTTGGTCAAACTCCTCGGCACAATTAGTCGTCGGCAGATGCGTTTTTGCACAAGTCACGGCTGCTTTCATCGCCTCTGCTGCTACCATCAGCTGGGGCAAGAAAACGCTGCCTTCGGCAAAGCGCGCACCCAGATCCTGAATGGTCGGGGTCAAAATGTCGGCAATCACCGCGTCAACGCTCATGCCCTGGTGGAGGAGTAGGTCCACAAGACGTGGCGCAGCGTCGCTGTCACCCAAAACAAGGGCGCGGACAAGCTGCTGGTCAGGCGGCAGTTCTTGCTCGCTGGCGTCGGGCGGGATATCGTCGGGGACATGTTGTGGCTGAAAGGCTGCTTCAAGCAAAGCGGTAAAGTCCGCAAGGGAGTGGTCAATCTGTGGCGTAATCTGCGCCACATTGCTATCTGCAGCACTGTCGCCGCGTGTCTGATTGATGGTCGCAACAGTATCTGCGATGCTGCTGTCGTTGGGATTAATAATCGCAGCACTCAGGTTCTGCTGAGCAGCAGCGGTCAGAAAAGCAGCGTTGAGTGCCGCGCGATTGGGCAAGCCGTGGCTGACATTGCTTACGCCCAGTATGGTCGCAAGCCCCAGCTCGCGCTGCACCAGCTGCATCGTCTGCAGGGTGATGCGCGCTGCGTCTTTGTCAGCTGCCGCTGCCATGACCAAGCTGTCAACCAGTACATCACTGTCAGAAATGCCCCGTTCGCGCGCTGCATCACGTACCCTGCGCACAATGTTTAGGCGACCTGCAGCATCTGCAGGGATACCCTGTTCGTCAAGCGCAAGAACAACGACTGCCGCACCATAGCGCGCCACCAGCGGCAGTACGGCATCAAGGCTTTTCTGCTCGCCTGTCACGCTGTTGACCAGTGCCTTGCCTGGGTAGGCTTTCAGTGCTGCCTCGAGTGCTGCAGGATTAGTCGTGTCGATGGCAATCGGCAGAGGAAAGGCACCAGCTACGGCACACACTGCTGCTTTCAGTGTCGTGACCTCGTCAATGCCGGCAACACCAACGTTGATGTCAAGGACATCGACACCGGCCGCCTGCTGGGCAGCAGCCAGTTCACGCACCATAGTCATCGAGCCTGCCAGTAACTGCTGTTTGAGCACAGGCTTGCCCGTGGGATTGATACGCTCGCCAATGCTGCGCAGCGGCAACGCAGCACCCATAGTAAGGGCGCGCTGCGGACTGGCAATACGCACAAGCTGTGGCACGCTGTTGCTGGTTTGGACAGACTCCGCATCAAAAGTACAGAAAAGACCGGCGACTTCGTCAGCGATAGCTGCCGTAAATTCGGGAGTCGATCCACAGCAGGAACCGATTGCTGCAACTCCTGCCTGATGCATGTCACGCGCAAAGTGACTGAAATCTGTCGGTGCTGCCGGAAAGTACGTCGAGCCGTCAGCCGCCAGGGTGGGCATGCCAGCATTTGGCTGAACCAGCACAGGCAGCGTAGTTGCCGCGCGCAGTTGACGTACCAGCGGCAGCATCTGTTCAGGCCCGAGGCTGCAATTGAGACCTATCGCGTCAACGCGCAGAGCTTCAAGTATTACCGCCGCTGCCTGAGGGTTTGTGCCAGAGAGCTCCATACGACCCGACTGCCCCAGAGAAATCGAGGCGATAATCGGCAGTGTCGGATCCGCATCACGACAGGCAATAACCGCAGAACGTAACTCGGCGATGTCGGTAAAGGTTTCCAACAAAAAGGCATCGGGTCGTTCCGCTGCCAAAGCAGCTGCCTGCTGGTAAAAGATTTCGTAGACCTGGTCAAACTCCACCACCGCCGCTGGTTCTGCTGCTTCTGCGCTGTCAGAGCTATTCGCGCTTGCACCCAGAATCAGCCCCGTTGGCCCCATGTCAGCAAGCACGTAGGGTGCGCCGCTTTGCCGCGCCAACCTGACCGCTGCCGTGTTAATCTGCTCGACCAAATCAGCGTTGTTATAGTGCGCCAGCTTGCTGCGGTTCGCGCCAAAGGTATTGGTCGTCACGCAATCAGCACCCGCCAGACGGTAAAAGCTGTGTATGCGCGCAATCGAATCGGGTTCAATCAGGTTCAGCGTCTCGGGGGCACCAACGGCCAGAAACCCCGCCTGCTGCAGCATGGTGCCCATCGCGCCATCAAGCACCAGCACCTCACGACCCAGCCGCTCGCGAAAAGTATCCATCAATCCTTAAGGTTGTCGTCTGCCAAAGACTTCATTGTTACCACGCAGGGGGAGGAGTCTGTCCATATCCCCCACCGTGCACCTGATCAAGATGAGCACGCAACATGTCAGACATCGGGTCAGCTGTGGGGACGGGCTGCTGAGCTGCGCCATAGCCTGGTGCTGCAGCAGGATGCTGCGCAAACCCCGGATGAGGTGCTGCCTGTGGTGGCATCTGCGCTGGCATTGCTGCCGGTTGCACCGTAGCAGGCGGCATTGCTGCCTGTGGTGGCATCTGCTGATAGCCTGCCGGCGCACCATACGCTGGCTGCTGCTGCGGCTGTTGTTGTTGCGGTGGTACCTGAGCCGCAAAAGCCGGCGGTTGCGGTGGCTGCTGCGGTACAGGAGCCTGTCCGATAGGCGGATGTTGTGCAAAGGGATCAGCCGGCGGTGTCTGTGGCTGCGCAAAGGGGTCGAGTTGTCCATAGGGCGAGACTGCAGGCTGTTGCGGTGACTGCGGTACTGCGACCTGTGATGGCTGCTGCACTGCAGCAAAGTCAGCAGCAAACTGCTGCTGGGGTACTGCTGCAGGAGGCTGCGTCGCAGCCGCCGCGAGAGGGTTCTGATACCCTGTCGCTGCCGTCGCCCCCCCATAGGCAGCCTGAGGAGCCTGCTCGTAGGGAGTCTGCGGCATTTGTGGTGCCTGCTCGTAGGGAGCCTGTGGCACTTGTGGTGCCTGCTGATACGGTGCCGCCTGTGCTAGCTGTGGCGGTAGCGGTTCTGCTGTCATATTCTGCAGAGCATGTCCTGGTTGTTCTGCCAAAGAACCGAGCTGCTGCAACCACTGCTCGTCACCCTCTGCTACTCCACTTGAAGCCGTCAGCGGCAAGGGTGCCATTATCTGTTGTTGTGGCTGCTGTTGTGGCTGCGGTACCTGAGGAGTTTGCGCCGCAACAGAATCAAAGGCAGGAACAGCCTGTTGTACCGCTGGTGTGCCAGGAATCTGTCCCATCATGTCAGGTGCTGCTGCCGCAGGTGCAAGTGCGGGATCAACAACAGGCATGCTGTTTGTCAAATCAAAGGTGTCAGTACCTGTTGTCACTGCCGGGAAAGTCGCGGAGATACCCGAGAGGTCACCGGCAGTCGTGTCTACCGGTACTGGTAGATGCTCGACAATCTCGCCCCGTGCAGCGCGCTTTGCTGCTTCTTTTGCCAATAGATAGTTTTCTTTCGAGCCAAAACGCTCGTCAATTGCGATGCGACCGCGTGCATACTGAGTCGCCATAAACCACATAATCCAAACACAACCCATCGCAAGCAGGACGAGCTCTATCAGAATAGAGTAGTTGTAGGTTTCGATGAAGCCCTGGATTTCTTGACTGATAAACGCATACGCAGCAATGACAATAATGCCACCGAGGAAAATCCATGTCATGAGAACTGTGTACTTCGCAGCTGCTCGACCACCATTGCGCGCGCCTACCAGGTAGGCTCCTGCAAAGAGTATCGCGCAGCCCACAACCCAGACAAAGCCTATCAGTATGAAGTGGAAACTGGCCATACCAGCAAATCCCTGTGTCATTGTTACATCCCTGCCATTTCTGTCAGCCTGCGCCCCGTTTGCGCGGGGTCTAATTACGGGGGCAACGGTCACTGAAATATTGCCTGCACACGATAAACCGTTGCGGGTTTCATAATTTTACTATACTATGGGTACTCGCGTCTGCATTATTTTGCAGACAAGTCTCGTGGCTGGGTAGCTCAGGTGGTAGAGCAGCGGACTGAAAATCCGCGTGTCGCCGGTTCAAGTCCGGCTCCAGCCACCATTTTTATGTTTGAATCGAGCAAAAACTGTAGCTCAGCGTGGCGGAGTCTGTCCATTCCTGATCGAGAATACCTAGCAATACGCCCGTGGGTTCTCTTCTTCTGCCCAGATGCGCAGTGCCGTTCTATCTATTTTTATGTTGTGGCGTGCGTCCACAGGAAAAGTTTCTTTCAGGTAGAAACGCTCGATTGGCTTTGTGTGCTGATAGCTGTCGCGTATCTCGCGCAGGTCTTTGAGCAGCGTATCGGGCAGAGCAGTGCTGCCGTCATGCAGTTCTAACACCAGTGATGGTACAACTTTGCCATCAATGCACGGACCCACTAAAGCGGCACGTTTAATCGCAGCATGGCGCGTGAACACCGTCTCGCAGGGGATGGGATATATCTTTTCCTCCCCCCGCATAACGACATGATTTTTGCGCCCCCAGAACCAAATGCGGTTCTGCTCGTCGATTGTGCCAACATCGCCCACCTTGTGAAACAGAGTACCATCAATGTAGAGCTTGCTGGCGTGCGTCGCCTCTTCGTCCTGGTAGTATTCTTTGGTCACAACGTCGCCGGCAACGACTATTTCGTCCTCGTTTGCAATCCTCACGTCGATGCTATTGCAGGCCGTCCCAATGCAGGTTCCTGCTCCGCCAAGGGTCATTTCTGCCGTATTTTCTAAAATGTAATCACCTGAGATATTCGAAATCGGCAAAGCTTCGGTCGCCCCATAGGGAGTATAGGTCGTTCCATTCGGGATAATCTTTTGCCACTTTTCATGCATTGCTATCCGCACGGGCGCACCAAACATCACCAGCGACCTCAGGGTCGGGATTTGAATATTGTGCTTTAGACAATAGTCGGCAACCTTCATCCAAATGGTAGGAGACCCCGCCGCAAAAGTCACCTTGTGCTGGTTCATGAGGGTGACCAGCTCTGCTGGGTCAAGCTGCGCGAGTTTTGTTGGGTTTAGCGGCGGAATATAGGAAGTCAGGCCCATCGCCAACGTGAAAAAGCCAAACAGGGAAAAGCAGGGGAAGTCGACATCATCAGAAGTCAGCGCAAACATTTCTTGCAGCAGCTTTGTCTGGGTCATAAATATTTTGTGCGTGTAGACCACTCCCTTGGGTTTTCCTGTGCCGCCCGAGGTAAACAAAATCGCTGCCATCTGGTCTGCTGGTGCTTCGTATTTTTCAAAGGTCGTACTCTCACTTTGTGCCTGTGCGCGCAATTTTGTGCAGTCGATTCTTATTCCAACACCCTTGAACTCTTTTCTGAACACAGCGGCTAGTACGCGCACGCGTGGAACGCAAATCATTGCCTGTGGAGAGACTTCCTGAACGGCTCTGCGCAGACGTTTGACCCCCATGCCAGGATCGATAAAGACGGGAACGGCACCGACCTTAAATAGCGCGAAAGTCGCCACTGAAAGCTCTATCGAGGGAGGAACAAACAGCAGGACTTTTGATTGCTGTGTGATTCCCTGCTTCACAAAATAATTTGCACAGCGATTTATTGTGTCGTCAAGTTGCTTAAAAGTTACCTGCTCGCCGTCACACACGAGGGCCGTTTTATTGGGCAGTAGTTCTGCCTGCGTTTCGAGTAGTGATGCTGTGTTCACTGGACAAACTCCCTAATTTCTCTGAGTACCTCGTCTGAAGCATCTTCGGTGACAAGGTGACCGGCGGTTTCATACAGTACTGATCGTGCTGCTGGAAAAAAGGTCTTCCAGCGATGGTAAAAGTGTTCGGTAAAGCAAAAGTCTTTTTTGCCCCATAAAATTAGCAGCTGTGAGCGTATTTCGGGCAAGCGTGATTCAATACTATCCAAAAGATGTCTGGTTGCATGGTCAGGCTTTACCGGAATGTCTTGCAAAAAAGAATAGATGCCGATTCTGCTGGCAACGCTACGGTAGGGGCGCAGATACTCCTTTTTGCTTTCTTTTGACAGCTTTTTTGTGGTCGTCATGTACAGGGCAGCACGCGCAAACAAGTTCAGACGCTGCACCAAAAACTTACCCAGCACACCGCGGCACAGGGCAATCCGCTTTGGCAGCGCGCTGTCATAAAAGGCCGCGGAGTTCAGCACCACGATTTTCTGCACATTCTGCGGATGATTGACCGCGTAACCAAAGCCAATCGCCCCACCCCAATCATGAACAACCAGCGTGATGTTG
>WREJ01000003.1 GCA_009779395.1 Coriobacteriia bacterium | reverse complement strand
TCCCTCACGTGCCGCTTTGTCGCGCAGTATTAGTTCGCGGTCTTCGGGTGTGCTTACAGACATAGCTATCCCCCTGTACGTTTCTGGCGGTCAAGGCTTTCAAACAAGGTCATTGTCACAGACCATTTTAGTCATTCAAAGGCTGCTTGTTCGTCATCGTAGTAGTCCTGGTCATCGTCTCTGCCAGGCGTTCTGCGGCTTTTCATAAACAGCAGCAAACCAACGGCTGCAATCGCTACCACAACAACTGCCACGACAACAACCAAGATGCCCCCGGTGATGGTGTCGGCGTTTTCGCGGGCGGTTGTCTGTGGCGGAACGTACTCGATTTCAAGTGAATAGGTCTCGCCGCCTTGGGTGTCTGCGAGGGCAAAGCCATAGGCAAGGTCTCCTGTTGGTCCTGCAACGACAAATTCTGCTCCGGGTGTGACGACGCTGCTTCCTGCAGGAATAAAGGCAGCCAGGCGCAGTATTTCAAGGTCGGTCAGCGGAGTATATTCCAACACAATCGCATGGTTGCCGTTCCCCACAGAGCGCACGGGCAGCGTACTCAGGTAAAACTCAATCTGAACCTGCCGCGAGGTCTCTAAAACGGCGGTGTAAATGTCAAAGTTCCCCTCGGTTTGCATCTGATAGGGCTCGGGGAATCCCTCAGAATCTGGACTTACTCCCTCGGCGGGTACCTCTCCAAACCAAAAAACGTCCACGCCTGCAGGAATAGCGACCTGCACCGTTACGGGCAACTCGACCTCTGCGTCAACAAAGGCCCACACGCCAGCGGTATAGCCGTCGGGCACGCGGAACAGTTTGTACTGCATAAAGGTGAAGGGCTCAAGAGGCGGCGCAGCTGCAGCAGGCGCAACAGACAGTCCCCCCAGACAAAGCCCCAGACAAAAGAGGAGGACAAGACAAGTAATAAATCTCTGTTTTTTGCTCATGATTGGTCTTCCTCACAATTATCTGTGTTCTTGTCGGCGACTTCTTCGTTTTCTGCTGTGTGCTTACGTTTGCTACGTGCGAACAGTGCAAATCCAGCAACGACAGCAACAGCAACAAGTACTGCTACCGCTGCAGCGATAATGCCTCCCTCAAGGCTGGTGGTTTGCTGCCCAAAGTTATCCGGTGGTTCGTAAAGAATCTCGACGGAATAGCTTTGTCCGCCACGCACATCCACAAAGGTACGCGCAAACTGAGGCTCGTGGGTCTCATCGGTTATACCGATGAACTCCAGATTCTCGTCAAAGACAATGCTGTCTTTGGGCAGATAGGTCGCCAGACGCAACACTTTCGCATCGTGTAGGGGCGTGTACTCAAGCCAGACGCGGTGGTTGCCATCAGGCAAAATTTCGGTGGCATCGTAGCCCAGCAAGTATTCAATGTGAATAACGTGGTCATAGGTGACAGCAGAATAGATGTCAAAGTCTCCCTCGCGGCGCACCTCAAAGGGTTCTGCAAAGGTGGGGTCTTGGTCGCGAGGACCACCATGCACCTCGCCAAACCAAAACACTTCGGCACCTGCCGGTATAGCGACTTCAAAGCGTACGGGCAGCGCAACGTCGGCGCTTACTTCACCGCCAATAAGGGCTGCATAGCCATCGGGCACACGAAAGACTTTGTACAGCAATACCTCGAGGGGCGCAGATGCGACTGAATCTTCGCCTGGATTTTCTGCTGACGCGATTTCGCTGGCACCGCCAGTTACTCCTGCGACACCCGCTGCAAACAGCAGCGTCAGCAGCAGGGCACAAGCACGCAGGCTAACAGAACGTAATGCTAGCCTGCGCAGTGATTTACTCGTCTTCGTCTTCATCGTCGTCTTCGACGAAGTCCTCTTCGTCCTCGTCGTACTCTTCATCGTCATCATCATAATCGTCGTCATCGTAGTAGTCATGCGCACGATTCTTTGTTCTGACAAACAGCCAAAAGACGGCTGCCGTACCCAATGCGAGGACAACAGCAAATATGGCAACAACGGCAGGATCAAGGTTTGATGTGGCCGAGCCACCACTAGTAATGGTATAGGTAATCTCTGTCGAATACAGCTGTCCACCCTGCGCGTCTTCGATGGTGCGCGCAAACGCTGGCTCGTTGTTGTTGGGGTTCATGCCGATGAACTCGACATCGCGCGCCCGTACAGCACCGCCTGCGGGCAAGCCAACGGCAAGCTGCAAACGGGGAACGTCATGTAAAGGAGTGTACTCCACCAAGAGAGTTGGTCCATCAGGCCCCTGACTAAAGGGGTTGTGGTTCAGGCGGTACTCGATCTGCATGCTGCGATACTGCGTCATGGTAGCACTGTATATATCAGTGTCGCCCTCGGTGCGAAATTCGTAGGGACGGTCGAACTGCGGGTCCAGATCAGGATTGCCGCTGCCACCAACTTGGCCAAACCAAAACACCGGAGACCCTGCCGGTATGCCAACCTCGATGTATGCGGGAAGCGGCGCGTGCTCTGCCAAAGTTCCTCCCACAATCACTATCCAGGACCCACCCGACTGCATGACTTTGTAAATCATGGTCTCGAACATAGTAAGGTGGCCGCTAGCGCTCAGATCAATCTCGCCACTGATTGCCGTGATGCCAGGGTCTGTTCCCGGAACATCGATAGGTTGCGGGTCAATGGTCAGCCCGTCCTCTGCGTCCTCTGTCGCCCCCGCTGTCAGGCCGCCTGCTAGCAGTGTAGTGCCCAGCAAAACAAGCACCATGAAAAGCATTCCGACTGTCCTAAAGCTTTTTCTCATCGTGTCTACCCATTTCTTCTCGCTAAACTAGTTTTCCCACAAAGTTGCCGTACTCTGCCGACTGGCGTCATCTGTAGACGACTGCCAGCTGTGCGTGGCTACTATTTTACCTCAAAGCTGCTACTAAGGGCTGAGGTCAACGACGATGATTTCGGGGAAGTTGTTCAGTCTGAGCGGTAGGTGGCTGTTGCCTAGTCCGGGGCTGACCACCAGTCTGTTGTCGTAGAGGCCGCGATAGTAGGTCGGAAAGATGCCTTGTCCCGGGGCGTAGAGCCCACCAATGCCGGGAATAATCCACTGACCACCGTGAGCATGACCAGCAAACATAAGGTCAAAGCCAAAGGGCTCAAAAGAGGCGGCTTCGCTGCGGCTGTATTCCTGCGGATAGTGAGAGAGCACAATACGCAAGCCCGCGGACGCTTCAAGTTCTTCTAGCAGCGGCAGATGGCGCAGGTGTTTGCGGCGCGTCAGATTATTTTCATCAAAGCCAAGCACCTGTACTCGCACGTTTGCTAGAGTAATATCTTTTATTTCATTGTCGAGAACGACCACACCTCTTGCCTCGAGACGTTCTTTGAACTCGCTGCGTTCGCCTGTCCGTGCTTCGTGGTTGCCAAAGACCCCAAGAGTCGGGGCGCTTTGGACAAGCTCTCCCATAAACGCAAGCACAAGCTCGACATCCTTTGGATTGTCGATAAGGTCACCCGTAAAAACGATAAGGTCGGGGCTTTGCGCGCGGATTTTTTCTAACAGGTCAGTGTTGTTCTCGCCAAACTGCTTACCATGAAGGTCAGAAAGCTGCACAATGCGCAGGCCCGCAGCGGGCGCTCGGTCGCTGCTGAGAGAGATTTCGCGCACGCGCAAGTCGCTATTTTGCTGGCGAACAAAGCCAGGAAGGTAGACGACCGCAGCACAAAGCACTGCCACCGCCACTGCCACAACAATTATGCGCCGATTCCCTTTCACAGCACAACTATTTTAGCAAAAGCCTCGATTGGTTTTGTGCTTATGTGGCGCAGCAAACTTCGTCTGAGGCTTCACGCAAGCGTGCCGCACTTAACATCAACTTAATCCGATTCAGCTGATTGACTTCGCTAGCACCAGGGTCATAGTCGATGGCTACGATGTTTGATTCGGGGTACAGGCGGCGTAGTTCTTTGATCATGCCTTTGCCCAGAGTGTGGTTGGGCAGGCAGGCAAAAGGTGAGGCGACCACAATATTGGGTGTGCCGCTTTCGATAAGCTCCATCATTTCGCCGGGCAGCAGCCATCCCTCGCCGCAAGAACTTGCCAGCGGGGTCAGTCGCTCGGTCAGGCGTGCGATGTCAAAAATATCAACGGGTGCGTCAAAACGCTTCGAGGCAGCTAAAGCACGCGTGGCAGGACGGCGCAATAACTGCAGTGCCGCAATTGTCACGCGCATTTGCAGGGCATACTTCAGGGGTCGTCCCGCAACTCTGCGCTGGAAAATTCCGCCACACATCGAATAGAGAAAAAAGTCGGTCAAGCCGGGTACAACGACCTCGCAGTTTTGTTCTTCCAGTAGCTCGATGACTTCGTTGTTGGCGGTTGGGTGAAACTTGACAAGGATTTCGCCGACAATACCCACACGTGTCTTGTCACGTGCTTCCCCTGTCAGTGGCAGAGTGTCAAAATCGTGCACAATCGCTTTGACTGCTCTGCGGTACTGCTTCACACTCATCCCGCGCAACAGTTGTTCTTTTAGTTGTGTTGCCCAGCGTTTGTGCAGCTTGTTAGCACTGCCTGCACTGTCCTCGAAGGGGCGCGTGCGTAGCAGACACTGCATCAAGACATCCCCCAGCAAAATGCTATAGGCCGCTTGCAGTAGCATACGTGGACTGACTTCAAATCCAGGGTGACTTTCTCCCACGGGGGTCATTTCAAGCGACACAACGGGAACATGGTTTAGGCCAGCGTCACGCAGTGCCTTGCGTGCAAATGCCAGATAGTTGGTTGCGCGACAGCCGCCCCCTGTTTGCGACAGAATGGCTGCCGTGCGATTAATGTCATAGCGACCCGACAGCAATGCCTCGAGAATCTGTCCCGTCACCAAAATAGACGGATAACAGACGTCGTTATTGACAAAACGCAAGCCCGTTTCAATCGCGTCTCGATCCACCGAGGGCAACACCTCGATGTTATAGCCCGCCCGCTGCACTGCCGGCTGCAATAACTCGAAATGAATGGGTGACATCTGCGGACACAAAATGGTGTAGTTACTGTCGCGCATCTCTTCGGTAAAAAGCGTGCGCTGAAACGAAGTATCCACGTCAGGCAACTCTTTTGAGCAAGGAGGAGTCTGTCCAGTACTTTCCGTATCAGCAATTACGCCCCGTTTTTTCAGGGCAGCCAGTAGCGACCGTGCCCGAATACGTGCTGCACCCAGATTTGACACTTCGTCAATCTTTATGATGGTATAGATGTTGCCGCTTGCTTCGACAATCTCTTGCACCTGGTCACAGACGGTGGCATCCAAACCACAGCCAAAAGAGTTCAGCTGAATCAAATCAAGGTCAGCACGCATAGTCGAGAACTTTGCAGCAGCAAACAGACGCGAGTGATACATCCACTGGTCAACAATACGCATCGGTCGGTCGGGTTGTGCGCGGTGGGCAAGGCTGTCCTCGGTAAGGACGGCAAGACCCAGCCCGTTAAGCATCTCGGGCAGGGCGTGGTTGACACCAGGGTCACAGTGATAGGGACGACCCGCGAGGATAATGCCGTGCCGCTTGTGCTGCTCTATCCAGGCAAGGGCAGCGTCTCCTGCTGCTTGTACGTCGCGTTTATAAGCGAGGTCCTCGTCCCAGGCAGCGCGCATAGCAGCAGCTATTTCTTTCATGCTGGGTGCTGCACCAGGTGGCACATAAGGTGCATAAAACGAATAATCCTCAGGTCTGGACGTGCTCTGCCGCCCCTGTGCCTGCTTGAAATAAGCGTTCCAGTCGCGCTGCTGATACAGCATCGACAGGGCTTCGAACATGCGCGTGGTCAGCGCGTCAAAGTCTTGGTAGGGGACAAAGGGGTTAAACAGGGTGACGGCGTGGTCGTGCAGCTGGTCAATGTTTAGGCGCAGCATTTCGGCGTAGTTGATGACAACGGGGCAGTTAAAGTAGTTGCCAGCATGGGGGTCTTCGGCGCGTTCATAGATAATGCAGGGCATAAATACCAGGCGCGCACCATTTTGAATCAGTCCCGTGACATGACCGTGTGCCAGTTTTGCCGGGTAACAGACCGATTCCGAGGGAATAGACTGGCTGCCAACTTCGAGTGTTGTGCTGTCAGATGCGCCCGAAAGTACAACACGAAAGCCCAGCTGCGTGAAAAAAGTGTGCCAGAAGGGATAGTTTTCGTACATATTAAGCATACGGGGCAGCGCGATTTCACCCCGTGGTGCCTGCGCTGCTTCAAGCGGAGTGTAGTTAAACAGCCGCTGATTTTTGTATGCCATCAAGTTGGGGGGACTGCCCGCCACCTCATCTGTTACCGTGCCCGTCGCCGCACGCTCGCAGCGATTTCCCGTAATAAAGTGCCGCAGCTGCTCTGTTCCCGCCACGTCGCTGCTGGTAAAGGTATTGATAGTCAGCAAGCAGGCATTAGGGCACGACAGACAGCGCTGTGCCTGTTGTTGAATACGGAGTGTGTCCAGTTCCCCGCGACCCAAAATCTGTGAGTGCTGGACGTGCTCCGCCGCCTTTGCTGTAGTGTCTTGTGCATTGTCTTTTGCCAGCAGTGCCGCGCCATAGGCACCCATCAGACCAGCGATGTCGGGGCGAATGACCTCGCGACCGGTCAGCAGTTCAAAGGCGCGCAGAACAGCGTCGTTGTAAAAGGTGCCGCCCTGAACAACAATCTTTTCGCCCAAATCACTGGTGTCGCGCATCTTGATGACTTTGTACAGGGCATTTTTGATGACCGAATAGGACAGGCCGGCAGAAATATCGGCGACACTGGCGCCTTCTTTTTGTGCCTGTTTGACCCGCGAGTTCATAAAGACGGTGCAGCGGCTGCCCAAATCTACCGGGGAACGCGAAGTCAGGGCTTCTGCGGCAAAATCTTCGATGGCAAGGTCAAGACCCGTTGCAAAGGATGCCAAAAATGACCCGCAGCCAGACGAGCAGGCCTCATTTAACATAATGTGGTCGATGACACCCTGCTGAACCTTCAGACATTTCATGTCCTGACCACCAATGTCTAAAATAAAGTCGACATCGGGCTGGAATTCTTCGGCACCACGCAGGTGGGCGACCGTCTCGATCTCTCCTGTGTCAACGCGCAGTGCTTCTAGCAGCAGTCGCTCGCCGTAACCAGTCACACAGGCATGAGCAATGTGTGCGGTATCAGGAAGTGCCTGATACAGGTCAAGCAAGACGCTACGTGCCGTGTTGACTACATCTCCTTTATTAGAGCCGTAGTGTGACCACAGCAGTTGCCCCTCAGTGCCAATCAAGGCTGCTTTAAAGGTTGTTGACCCAGCATCGATGCCCAAAAAGGCAGCACCGCTGTAGTCTGCCACATCTCCGCGCTTGATGCTTGCTTGGTCGTGACGCGCACAAAAGCTGTCGTAAGCCTCGCGCGTGGCAAAGAGTGGTTCTAGCCGGTCGACTTCCTGCGCCTGGACACCCTCGAGCTGCGCCAGACGACGCGCAGCGGCCTGAAAGGAAATCAGAGGCTTTGTGTCTGCCGTAGCAAAGCTGCTGCGACAGTCTTTGTGGGCAGCAAGCGCGCAACCCTGCGCCACAAACAGGTGTGCCTGCGGTGGGCAGAGTGCGTCCTCGTCTGTTAGTTCCAGCGTTTCGATAAAACGGTGGCGCAGCTGTGGCAGGTAATGGAGGGGTCCTCCCAAAAAGGCGACTTTACCGCGAATGGGACGACCACAAGCAAGACCAGCGATAGTTTGGGTAACAACGGACTGAAGGATGCTTGCTGCGAGGTCTTCTTTGCGGGCACCCTCGTTTAGCAGCGGCTGTACATCGCTTTTGGCAAAAACGCCGCAGCGACTGGCAATGGGATACAGCGTCTGCATGTCACGCGCCAGCAGGTCAAGTCCTGCCGCATCAATGCCCAAAAGAGTCGCCATCTGGTCGATAAAGGCACCTGTTCCCCCCGCACAAATGCCGTTCATGCGCTGCTCGACATTGTTGCCAAAATAGATAATCTTTGCGTCCTCGCCACCCAGTTCAATAGCAACGTCAGTACCAGGCAAGTAGTAGTCAACGGCTGTCATCGAAGATATAACCTCTTGGGTAAAGGGCAGACGCAGCCAGTTTGCCAGCAGCAGACCACCGCTGCCCGTCACACCCAGGGCAAGCACCGTATCACCAAACACCGCAGCTGCTTGGTCTAGCAGGGACGCCACGCTAGAGCGCACGTCAGCGTGATGCCGCTGATACTGCGACCACAGCACAGCACCCGCGCTGTCTAACACCACCAGCTTTGTGGTTGTTGACCCAATGTCAATGCCAGCACAAACGGCAGTGCTGAAATGGGGTGTACGTGTTGATGTGATGCTTGATTTCATACCATAGCTAGTATAAAGCAAAACTGCGCGCGTCAGCAGGCAGAGTTTGTCCAGTCCCTTTAGAACCTCGTGCTTTCCAGCTTTTTTGTTTGTGGTATTCCCTTTCAGTGGGGTAAGCTAGAGATAAGGGCAATAGCTAGTATCATTTAACCTTGGGGAGATCATGACCGCAGATAGAGAAACAATAGAAGATAGTGCTGTAGCAGCAGATGGCGAAATACTTAGCCTGATAAAGAATCTTCGCTCTGATCGGGGACATATGTGGGCTGTTGTGTGGACAACAGTTTGGGCTGCTTTTGCGATTCTGAACATTACCACATTTTTCCTGGACCGCCTTTTATTCCAAGAGGATTTTGTTATCAGTGCTGTGCTTGGATTTGTTCTGCTCAGTTGCTCGATATCGGTTGCTTTTCTCTCGTATGGGATGTTCACGCGTCCTAGCGGGATAGCAATGCTGGTAATAACTTTTGTTCACACTGCACAAGTATTTATTGTGGGCGATTCTGAGCTGTTTAGCTTTTCGGCAATGGTAACTATTACGCTTATCTCCTGCGTGGTGATGACAACTGCAGCACTTCTCTTGCTGTTCCAACCAAGCGTTAGAAGTCGCTATGATTACTTTATTACAACAGAAAGGGTGACAAAAGAAGAGGACAAGAAAAAGAACAGAGCACTTCTTTTGGCAACAATCGCAGAAGAAAAGACAAAAAATCCCCAATTCGCACGAGGATATGTTTTGATGCGAGCCATTACCGTAGTATGGGCAGCACTTGTATCGCCTATCATCATAATGAACATGGTTACTGCTTATATTGCCGAGGGATTTTCTTCGAGCATTTCTGTAGCAATGCTCTTTTTTGGATTCATGTGGCTGGCTTTCGTTGTTGCAGTACCCCTTGCAGTTACTGGGGGTTTTGCTCATCATGTTGCTACATCGATGCTGCTGGTAACGTCGATGCGTCTGTATGGCATATTTGACAACGCAGAGCTATTATTTGTTGATATGCGCGCAACTCTCTGGTTTATTTCAACGGCAGCAATGATTATTTTGACGCTTGTGGTCTATTCTCATCCTACTGTTAAGTACTATCGTACTCGCTCAGAGGAAATTTTCGACCAGTGTTTTCCCGACCTTGCAACAAAAAAGAAAAAGAGAAAGACAAAGACCTTATGAGTAACACAAGTCTGACAGTCAAATTTTCAAAACAATGGACGCGCTCTGCCAATTTTGACGCGGTAGCATTACAGTAGTGCAGAGATTCCAGGTCGGAGCCTGGAATGACGGGGATGGAGCAAGCATGCAAGCAGAAATAATCATCGATGATGAATTCAGTTAAGTCACTACCGAGGATTGCACTACAAGGCAGATAAAAAAGTACAGGGTAGATTCGCAAAAAGCGAACAAGTGTGTAAAAACCGTCACTCTGACGGTTTTTCCGAATCCACTGCAACACGCCTTGCTGAAAAGCGAACAAGTGCAAAAACCCCTCAGAGTGAGGGATTTTCCGAATCTACTGCAACACACCTTGCTGAAAAGTATCGTGTACCAACAAATCTAGAGTAGGTGATGCTGGACGTACTCCGCCAGAGAACCCTAGCACAAGCACAAGTCCTGCCGTTCCTGCTACTATAGTAGAGTGGCGACAAAAGCTGTGGTGACCGACCAAAGGTGTACAGTTGGGGGGTTGGCTGTGAACTGTCCAAAGTGTGGGCACGATGATAGCAAGGTTATTGATTCGCGGGCGAGTGAGGCGCGTGATGCCATTCGCCGCCGCCGTGAGTGTCTGACCTGCGAGATGCGCTTTACGACCTATGAACGCCGCGAAGAACAGCCGCTTATTGTTATCAAGCGAGACGGCTCGCGCGAGCCTTTCGATTTTCACAAGCTGCGCCGTGGCTTGATGGTTGCCTCGGCAAAGCGGGCGATTTCTTGCGAAGATATCGACCATTTAATCACTGACATTACTGAAAGCCTGCAAAACTCTTTTCGTGTCGAGGTCGAATCGGCGACTTTGGGGGACATGGTCTTGCTCCGCCTAAAGAATCTCGACTTTGTTGCCTACGTGCGCTTTGCAAGTGTCTACAAAGACTTTCGTACCGTTGAAGAGTTCACCGGTGAACTGGCAGAGCTAGCCTGATGACAGATGCTGCTGTGAACCTACCAGTTGCGCGCATCCACCCCGATGCCATACTGCCCAGCTATGGGCGCGCGGGAGACGCAGGACTTGACCTGCATAGCGTAAAAGACGTCAGCATCGCGCCGCTGCAGCGGGTTTTGATTCCCACGGGTATCAGCCTTGCGATTCCTGCAGGTTATGCTGGGTTCATCTTGCCGCGCAGTGGTCATGCCTTAAAGGCGGGTCTGACGCTGGTCAATGCTCCCGGGCTTATTGACAGTAACTATCGCGGCGAGATTTGCATTATTGCCTATAACAGTGACCCAAAGACAACAATCACCCTTGCTGCGGGAGACCGCATTGCGCAACTGGTCATTCAAGCCGTGCCTCAGCTTAGCGTAGTCGAATGTCGCAGCGATGAACTAAGCGATACCGCGCGCGGACAGGCTGGCTTTGGTTCTAGTGGCGACTAGCGCATGAGCCAGCAGCAAGAACAGCACAAGCACGTCGGTCGCTTTGGTGACTGGGCGCGCCACTACGACAAATCGCTGTTGCAATTAATTGTCTTCCGTCCCGTCTTCAGGCGAGTTCAGGCAGACATTCGTGCTGCACTGACTCCCTTTTTTGACAGCGAGGGCAATCCTGTAAGCACTACCGCTGAAGGAGCAACCCTCTTACCAGCACTGCTTGACCTTGGTTGTGGTACGGGGCAGCTGTTAGTGCGTCTGATGCAGCAGTACCCGCAGTTGCAGCTATACGGTGTTGACCCCGCAGAGGGTATGCTTGCTGTGGCGCATCAGCGTGTGCTGGCAGCGGCAGCCGCAGGTCAGCAACCCCACTTGCAGCAAGCCTACGCCGAAGACCTCCCTTTTGCCGACGACAGCTTTGACTTGGTCACCACAACGATCTCTTTTCATCACTGGTCTGACCAGCACAAAGGTCTTGCAGAAATACGCCGGGTGCTAAAACCTGCGGGTACGCTTATTGTGGCAGACATTGTTGACGAGGGTCTGATGCGCCCTCTTTTTGCGCCCAAAAATCATGGCAGTTTTCGTACCGCAGCCGTACTGGCTGACATGCTGCAACAGCACAATCTGCCCGTGACACACAGCCACAGCTTG
The DNA here is from genome assembly GCA_009779395.1 of Coriobacteriia bacterium. GTDB lineage: Bacteria > Actinomycetota > Coriobacteriia > WRKU01 > WQUG01 > WQVN01. The sequence continues at coordinate 10,075 of WREJ01000003.1, read as the reverse complement.
CGCCATCTGGGTGGTACGGGACGCATTTTTGTCTGCAAGGCACCCGCGATTGCTTTCACCACGCTGGGCTGCCCCAAAAACGAAGTCGACACTAATCTGATGCGCACAGCCACCCAGGCAGCGGGCTATCTGACGACCGACCAAATCCCTGGTGCAGACGCCATTGTGGTCAACACTTGCGCCTTTATTAAAGAAGCAAGCGAGACGTCCATCGATGCGATTTTTGAAGCCTTGAACACCAAAGGGAACAGCAAAACAGCGGGAGAGCACGTCCAGATTCCCGTTATTGTTGCTGGTTGTCTGGTCAATCGCTACCCTGATGACCTGCCAGCAGAACTGCCAGAAGTCGCTGCCTGCATTAAAGTCGGTGACTGTGATGCACTGCTGACAGCATTGCAAAGCACTGTTCCTGTAGTGGACAAACTCCGCCAACCTGTAGTTACAGCGCGCACGCCTCGCAGCTACGAATATCTGCGTATTGCTGATGGTTGCGACCGCCACTGCAGCTTTTGTACCATTCCCCGTATTCGTGGTCCCTATACCTCGCGCCCGCCGGCTGACATTGTCAGTCAGGCGCGCGCGTTTGTGGCGGCGGGGAGTAGCGAGCTTATCCTTATCGCTCAAGACATTGGTCGTTATGGCAGCGACCTTGCCACGCCGACTAATCTGGTGTCGCTGCTGCAGCAGCTGGCAGAAATCCCCGGTCTGGGTCGTCTGCGCCTGATGTACTTGCAGCCAGAAGGCCTGAGCGACCAGCTGCTTGCGACCATGGCGCGCTATCCGGCGATTGTGCCCTATCTGGAAGTCCCCCTGCAGCACAGCTCCCCGCGCATTTTGCAGGCAATGGGCAGAAATCCTCAGGATGTCGAGGTCGCGCTGCGCCAGCTGACCCGTGCGCGTCAGCTGATGCCAGAGCTCAGCATTCGCACGACCCTTATCGCTGGTTTTCCTGGTGAAACCCAGGAGGAGTTTGACCAGTTATGTGACTTTGTTAGGCGCAATAACTTTGATTATGTGGGCGTGTTTCCCTACTCACCAGAAGAGGGCACCCCTGCAGCTGCCCTGCCCGACCAACTAAGCAAAGAGCTGCGATTGCAGCGCGCACAGCAGCTGCGTGATGTGGCAGACCAGGTGGGGCATCAGCGCATGACCAGACACATCGGCACACAAATATCGGTACTAGTAGAAGGCTACGACTGTGATGATCAGGTGACTATAGCACGCGCTGCTTTTCAGGCACCTGACATTGACGGTGTTGTCCGTATTGTTGCACCTGACAGTGATGGACCGTACTCTGCCCCCTCCACTTCCTCTGCCGCTACAGACACTCACCCCTTACCGGTGAACCGCTTGGTCAAAGTACGGGTGCACGATGTTATACTGTACGACCTAGAGGCAGAGATGCTTGCTGATGATGGCATCTGAATGGTCGTCGTCAGCGCAGAAAGAACAGGCGTATGAGTAGCGACAAGAACACGCAAAAACAGGCACCAGAGCGGCTGGGTCTGGCTAACACAATCACGCTGATGCGTGTGTTGGCGATTCCCGTGTTTTTGGTTGCTTTTCTGTCCAGCTGGCCGCTGCTTTTTGATAACGCCGACTTTGTGTTTGCGCTGCGTCCCTGGATAGCTGCTGCTGTCTTTATTGTCATCGCCGCTACTGATGCTGTTGACGGCTACGTCGCACGCAAACGCGGAGAAGTCACCACCTTTGGCATGTTCATCGACCCCCTTGCTGACAAGCTGCTGATTACTGCAGCTTTGGTTGCTTTAGTTCAGACGGCGACTCTTCCTGCATGGATTGCCTTTACCATCATCGCCCGCGAGTTCATCATCAGCGGTCTGCGTATGGTCGCCTCATCAGAGGGAGTGGTCATCGCCGCATCAAACTATGGCAAGGTAAAAACCTGGCTGCAAAGCATCGCCATTGTACTGTTTATTGTAAAAAACCACACCATGGTCTTTGGCATTGCACCTGCATCGCTGGCTGGTCAGGCATTTAACTTGGTCGCCTGGGGCATTATGTTAGTGGCTGTTTTGCTTACGGTAGTGTCTCTGATTGATTATTATCGCCATGCAGCGCAGGTATTGTATAATCCTGAAGAAAAGCGCACACCAGACGGCCGATCTTCGGCGGAGGAGTAAGTCCATGTCTGATGTCTTTAGCAATCCCCTTGTTGTTGGTGGCGCGTCAGCGGGCATCCTGTTTTATCTGGTCACCAACGTCATGCAGGCAATTGGCATCTGGAAGCTGTGTGAAAAACTAGGCTTTAAACGTCTGCGTCAGGCTTTGCTGACGGTAATTGTTATTATTCCTTTTGGGGTAGAGGTGTCGTTACTGATAATTGCCTATGATAAGAAGCGCACCAGACGTCCAACGCAAGCAAAGTGAGCGAATGATGCGTAGCAATCATTCTGGCGAACGGGGCGTAGTTCATGAGCAGTTTTATGTCATAATCACGTTTTGGACATCAAAAAAGCCCCTTGCGGGGGCTTTGATGACTAGACTGATAGCACACTTTCTTGCTATAATACGCGTAGCTCTCGGAATGCGCGGATGCGTGTCTCTGGGAGCTCTTTACTTAAACCAGTGAGCATTCCCAACCTTGGAAATAAACAACACAGGGTGTTTGGCATACCGCTCCATAAGCGACCAAATATAGCCAATGGCAATTTGGTCTGGCATAAACAGCGATTCAAAGTTATCAATCACAATCACATCAACACCCTCTTTGGTGTATGCGCTCTTGAATGCATCTTCTATTGTTCGCCTAGTTCTGCCACTTAGTATCGTCTTAAGCTCCCACCCCTTGCCATCCACAATCCCATCTGCCAAGCCAACAGTCTGCTGAAATCCACTAACTGGGCCAGCAAAATGCCTTTCGTCTACCTGAAAGTGGAATTTGTAGTCCAACTTACCCAATCTTTCGGCGGTTCTGATCTGGTGCGGATACCTACCTTCTATTAAGTCTCTCAGCTCAGGTGTTTCAAAGGTAGGCATATAACCTGTGCTGCTGAGCCTGTCTCTAGTCCTGCTGAGGTATGCCAACTGTTCAGGTGACATCAGTTGTGCTGCTTTATCAGTCCATCTATCAGCCAACCGCCTATGTCGCATAGCAAGCTCTGGGTCAAGCGTGCCATCAGCAATCCGCTCATGTCGATGTGCATGTCGCATTGCTGTGCGCTGCCTCTGCAGGGCATTGTACCTTTCAACTGCTTCTGCCTTATCTGCCTCTGTAGGCGGCACAGGAACTGTTGTAATGCCCTCGTAGTAGGTGCTATGTGTATCCATGCAGTTTGGATGGTATAGACCACCCTCAATGGCTGTAGAAAGCAGTGGGTAGTTGCCGTCTTTAGCAGTACCACCGCTGAAAACATCGTCAATGTAGACACGGTTTACCCACTCGATACACATGTGGCACGCCATCGTGCGGTTGTGTACGATAACTGCCGTTACGCCAAATTCACTGCGCTTGTCACCTTCGCCCATTGCGTATGCGCGTTGGCTGGCATACAATGAATTTGACTGGCGGGATGGCGATGTGACGCAGATAGCGATAGCTCAGTTTTGGTGTCTGTCTGCCCGCGCCCTATTAAGGCTTAAACCCCAGAATAATAGCTGCGCCCCCCAATCTGACTTGAACAACCAGCGAGGGGGGCAACTCTAGCTGCATTTAGCGTGTTCCGACAATCTTGTCGAGGTCTGCTTGCGTTGCAGGTGGAGTAAAAGTACCTTCGCCGCCTCCCTCAGGTGTCTGAGTAGTTGTTTCGCCAGACATATGCCTGTCTCCTTTCCGTTTTGGCTCGTCAGCCATATCCGTTACTACGTTTGCCGTGCGAGTTTTATGCCCTGCACGTTTAAGGCATCAAAAAAGCCGCCCCTTGGGACGGCTTGCTTGCCAAAGTTATTTTTCAGTCTGCTTATTTAATGGCAAGTGCTAGTGTCGCCTGTATAGCTGTTGCAAGGGCTGGTTTCCACGCTTCGCCTAAAAAATCGCGCACCTTTGCCATCTTGCCACTCTCGCTTAAGTACTGAGCGCCAGCTTGGGTAATGTTCACCTTGTCTATGTTGACGACATCTCCACCCCAGGCCTTTATGGCAACACCACCAACATAGCCATCATCCAGCATTGAACTTATAACAGCGGCGAAGTAGACCTTATTGCATCCTGCAACATCCCGTGCTTTATCGATATTTGGGCTCACGCCTTCTTTTAGGCAGGCGTATAGATACTCAAGTATCTTAAATACGATTACATCGAAATCATCTGCTGACATTTTTGCTCCTTAGTTCCCCAGATCTATCGTTTCCCACCACCACTGGTTGGAGGTATTGGGATTTGCGCTATCCCGCAGAAGTTGCTATAATGTATATGCGCCTGGTTGATCCCATTGCGGAACATCTTGGGTGCTACGAACCCGTCTAGACCTAGCGGTCTACGTGGGTTCTTTTTTTGCTAGAGATATCTCATAATGCCATTGCCCAGGAACAGCACTCTTGAAATCCCCCTTGAATACATATATTCCTCTGCCCACCTACGAACATCTTGGTCGGACAAGCGTGATTCGGTGTTATCCAAAACAAAAACATCTACACCCTCCTTTTTCTTAACGCTCTTAAATGCAGAGTTCACGCTGCCTTTCCCGTTCCCAGACTGGAGGGTCTTTAGCTCCCATTGCTCGCCGGACACAATGCCGTCAGCAAGTCCAATCGTCTGTTGCTGCCCCTTCTTGTGGTCGAAAAAATGCCTTTCATCAATCTGGAAGTGGAAGTGATACCCCCTCTCGCCGAGACGTTCAGCTGTCCGGACTTGGTGCTCGTTGCGCTTTTCCTTCAGCCAGGCCTCAAGTTCAGGAGTTTCGTATGATGGCTTTACCGCAACTCCAGTCCTGATCCAGTGCGGGTCGCGGCGTGCTAACTCATTGGAAACAGCCCTGCCCCATGACTGAGCACCACTCTCTGGTGCGCCTACTGTTCGCTGCGCACACTTCAGTGCATTAAGCATTTCTTCTGGGTCGTAATTGTCAGCGCGATAGTCACCACTAAACTCTGCTACGATGACATTAAAAAAGCCCCTTGCGGGGCTCTTTAACTCTAGGCTGCTTTAACCAGCAAGGCTTTTTGCTCTGTCAAGTATCGACTGGTAAACTCCATGCTTGCACATATTGCAGGCATAGGAAGATGCGGGAGCAGGGCAGTCCTTGCCTGTCAGTTCCCTCAACACGGAAGTACATTGCAGCGTAAACATGCCGCGTGCTTTGTCGAGGTCTGCCTCCAGCTTTTCCCAGTTTTTAGGAGCGCTCACTATCTGCTCTCTCCATCCCAGGCAGTCGTCTTCCTGGCTCGCCAATCTTGACAAGTGCCTCAAGTACAATCCCCTTGTCACCATTGCTCAGAGATCCGAAGTCGCACAATAGCGGGTTTTTCATCCCGTTAAAATAGTCGTTAAAAATCGCAGGGATGTTCGCCCCCATCTTGCGGGAAGTCTCTATAACGCGGCGCAGTGTGGGAGCGTCAATCCTGTCAAATGGCACTATAGAAACGTAGTCTGCACCATCATTCATTCTGTCGTATATAGTTGACCTTCGACCCATGTTACTCCTAGCCCACACTTAGCTTCTCACCTGCGGAAATGCCCCTTTTTCACATATGTAATTATACCACTAAACGTAGCCAAATGTGGCGATTCGTAACATCATTCTTGACAACCTCAAAGCGCGAACCAGCGGTCAGGAGAAACTCACCCTCACGCTTCGCGTCAGAGATTTCCGCAATGTGTGCTCCGCGCCCTATTCCACTGGGAACATCAATTGTCATCATGTATCCATGTCGCCTGCCCTGGAATGTACCGCTAAACTCATTCTCAGCGATAGCACTATCAAGTGATGTAGACATAAACCCAGGGTCTCTGAAGGGGTCGCCCTTGCGGAGCGTGGCAAGCTCAGAGGAAAATGAGCCATCGCCAACGCCGCGAAATACAGTTATGTCCTCCTCAAGGTGATACTTAGACAGTGCATTGCTTATGCTCCTCGCCACACCGTCAAGTCCTCCGCCACTCCGCAGGTGTCGGTTTATCTGTCTGTACTGCTCTCCCGTATAGAGCTCAATATCCTTGCGTTGCTGCGCTGTCAATCTGTTCATCCATGACTGTTCGCTGCCATCCTTTTTCTGCCTGCGCATCTCTGCCATTATGCGGCTGGTGTACTCCGCTTCGGTTTCGTCAAATTTGCGTAGCCCTATAGCCTTTTGTGCGGCGTTGAACTGCTCAAAGTACTTCTCGGGGTCATAGCCCTCTACTCTGGGAGGGTCACCCCATCCAGGAGCAATCAGGCAGCGACAGTTGCTGTGATACTGCCCCAGCTCACCAGCACTTTTCTTTGTTGCGTAAACGAACCCACGAGAAGCGAGCATGACACAAAATTCGCAGGTGTCAGCACCTACTGGGACACGAGCAAAGCGCGGTCTGCTTTTGTCCGATGCCGCGTTCTGCATTATTGTTCTGTGTGCTGGCAGGTTAGAGCATCTTGTGCCAAAGTCCTTTAGGCGAGACAGCAGTGCGCCTATGTCGCCAGTCTCGAACAGAGGGGTCATAGCCCAGCGTACGTTCCTTTCAATGGCAACACGTGGCACTGCCTGCGCAACACTCGCATGGTATGTTCCGCCGATTTGAGCAGCGCGGGTTTGCTCATAAAATCGTGCTGCAAGCTCCGCTGATGCCGCGCCGTACTTGTCTGTGATGGCAGACATACCATCTATGAGCACATCACGAACTTGTTCTGGCTCCAATCCCATTTTATGCAGCCTGTCAACGAACTTTTCTATGTTGGCCGATCTGTAAACGAGCTTTTCTATGTCAGCTGATGCTAGACGAGATATATTGTCTAGCTGGGTTGCATATTTATTCAGCTGTGTGCGACTAAGCATTGGGGTCATCTCCCCGAACTAGGGCAAAGGCTTCACTCCGCTCAACGCCAACGCTGACAGAGATAATGCCAGCAGCCTGTGATTCTGTTTTCCCCGCGTATGCGGGGGTGATCCCAAGAAGGGACTGACTATAGCGAGTGGAATTAGGTTTTCCCCGCGTATGCGGGGGTGATCCCAGGCAAGCGCATTCACGACAACCTAATCAAGGGGCTTGCTGCGAGGAAGTAGCCAGCTTGCCAGTCCCCTACATATTTCTATACACGTCTGGGTGTGAGCCTGTGTCGTACAAGATAAGTTCATCACCCACTACCGTATAAACCAAGACCCAATCATTTTGCACATGACAAGCCTTTTTGCCCTTCATGTTCCCAGTCAGATTGTGGTCGTTGTGTTTTTCGTCTAGTGGTTCGCACTTCACTAGCGCATCAATAACTCCAAGTAAAACCTCCCTTTTGAGCCCTCGTTTCTCCATCCTCTTGAGACCCTTTTTGAATCGGGTGGTCGGTACGCGTATTAACTTTTCATCGCTGCTCATGAATCTAGCCATGCCTCGAAGTCAGAGTTGTTGCCAAATCTCGGCAGGTCGATTTCTCCTGCAAGATATGCATCACCCTCCGCGATAGCTGCCAGTGTTCTGTCGCTGAACTGTGGCTGCTCTGCTATCTCAAACGGTATAGCCCTGCGCTTGACGACTTGCGCCAGAAAAACATTGATAGCTGTGGTCATATTAAGTCCTAAGCCATCAAGGATTTTGGCAGCTTCTTTCTTATTGTTTTCATCTACTCGCACTGTAACAGGTATTGCTCCCATGATTACCCCTTGTCTCTGTACTATTACTGTACATATATTGTACATCAATTCTCGCATTAGTGCAATCTGCATTGCCTGTCCCTGCCATCAGCCATGCAGCTGTTTCCCCCCGTATGCGGGGGGTGATCCTGTCACCAATTCATCCACTGGGAAGAAATACTTTGGCGGAGGATATGTGTTGAGCGAGGACTATTTGCGATATTATCGTTTCTAGAAAGCAAAAGTCCGCCTAATACACCCCCCACGAACTGGGGGGCTTCAGGCGGACTAGCTACATATGAGTGTACCACAATTTGCACGGCAAACGTAGTAACGGATATGGCTGACGAGCCAAGATTGTCGGAACACGCTAAGTGTAGCTAGACTGCCCCCCTCGCTGCTTGCTCAGATTAGATTAGGTAGGCTGTGCTATTATATCTGGGGTTTAAGCCTTAATAGCTATGATGGTGAATATTGTGATGACTAGATATGGCACAGCTTCTATTGTGATACCATCGTCTTAGCGACTCTAGCTTTTGGTTTTGGCTGGCAGACTGTTCACCTGCCAGCCCCGACCACGCAACAATCATGTAGCCAAAAATCACCTTTGTGCGTGCGGGGAGAACTCATCAACAACTTCTGCAGCTGGACGTGGGCAGACAGACACCAAAACTGAGCTATCGCTGTCTGCGTCAGTTTCAAAGGTAGCTTTAGGCAGTGGTTTGCCATCAAGTTGTTGTGATGCAATCCAAAGTTCTAGCGCGTCTGCTGCCATATCGACAGCATCTGCAAAGTCATCTCCACAGGTGCAGATTGCAGGAATATCGGGAAACGAGATGCTGTAGCCACCACCTTTTTCAGCTTCAAATATTGCTCTATATGTGTACCTCAATAGTAGCCCCCTTGTCACACTATTCCAAGTGCATTCACATCGCCATCCCGCCAGTCAAATTCATTGTATGCCAGCCAACGCGCATACGCAATGGGCGAAGGTGAAATACTGCATAGTTCCGGACATAGATGGATAATCGATAGGATAAGGCGCACCCATGATATGATACATGTCTACTACTTGGAGGTCTGACATGGCAGGATTCACATTTGAAGAAATGGCAAGGCACTTTGCCAACACTAATGAAGACGTGAAGGTCGGATCTAGTGGACAAACTCCTAAGAGCGTGTACGTTGCTGCGCTAAAAAAAGCTGGATACAGCGATGAGGTTATCGCACAACGAGTACAGTCCGCTTATGGTGAATCCAAGAAGCCCAGAGCATCAAATCCGCAGAAGGCATCCGAGAGGATAGCTGTCGCGCACTAGGTTAGTTTGCAAAAGTAGTCAAATCAAGGCCCCGCAAGGGGCTTTTTTGATGTCCAAAACGTGATTACGACATAAAACTGCTCATGAAGTTTTCCCCGCGTATGCGGGGGTGATCCTGGGTGGCGATTTTGGCGGATTTGGAACTTTTCAAAAAACCTCTGTTGGGTGCTTGACTTTAACCATAAACACGTTTATAAATAAGTAAGCGGAAAAGGAGGTGCCATGCCCTTATCCCTTAAAGCGGGTGACAAGACAAGGAGTGTGTGATGTATATTTATCAAGCGATTATCACCAAAGAGGAAGACGGCTTTTTTGCAGTCTTTGAAAACTTTGAAGAGGTGTTTGCAGAAGGTAACACGCTGGATGAGGTTGTGCTTGCAGCTGCAGAGACACTTCAGCTTACACTAGCAGAATACATTGATACTGGGCTAGGACTGCCAGAGGCTGTATTTAATCCAGCAAGGGGCGATGAAGAGCGCATGGCAATCGCTGTTGATGTCACAGAAGGCTTCATCGAACGCACCAAATGTCTCACGGTATCTGAGGCAGCCCAACGGCTGGGGGTCAGCAAGGGTCGAGTATCTCAAATGCTAACTTCTGGTGCGCTGCAAGCAGTACCCTTTGGCAATGAGCGACTTGTCACTATCGCATCAGTCAATAATCGCAAGACAAACCCCGGTCAACCAGGTCGTCCGCGCAAAGAGATTCGAGAACTTGTGGCTGTCTAATCACAAGAGCGTGCAGAAATCGCACGTACCGTGCGATCGTGGATGGATAATAGCACAGAAAGGCACATCATGAAAATCACAGTAGACCTAATGAATAAAAATAGCATGACCTTGAAAGAAGCGGCAGAGTACCTTGATGTTACGCACCAAAGAGTGTACTCCCTGCAAAAACAGGGGCTTATCGAAAAACTTAAAGGTGGCGGCTTTTTTAGACCGTCAGTGGAAGAGTATTTGAAAACCAGAAACCGAAAGGGCGGCAGACCGCCCCTGTCCTCCAGTGCAGACTAGCCCCCTTGCAGGGCTTTGATTTGACTA
>WREJ01000002.1 GCA_009779395.1 Coriobacteriia bacterium | reverse complement strand
TCGCAATAGAACAAGCAGTATCTGACTACACACCTCATGTTGTGGTACGTACTGATGGTGTCATCGATACCAGCATCATTAACCCACCAGAACGTACGCCAAACGTTAGCCTCAGTACCGGTGAGCAAACACTCGGTGAGGCTGCTAATACAGCAGACTTTACCAATACTGACTTTTTTGTACCACCAACAGGCTTTATCACAGGAAGTTTCCTGACGGTCTTGGCAGTGCTTGCAGTTGCCGTGTTGCTGATGCTACTGAATGCTGCCAGACAAAGGCGACGTGAGAGGGAGATGCTGGTGCTGACGCACTAGCATACACCTTGTGCAGAGACCCCAGATCAAGTCTGGGGTGACGGGGTGGAAGTTTGAACGCACAAGAGGGGCGCGCTACTGTTTGTCAGTAGCGCCCCCCTCCTTAATTCCTGGCACAGAACCGAGTGCAAAAGTCAAGTAAATTGAGAACTTCAAATAGTGGGTGACAGGATTTCAGAAGGTCGTGTCTCTTGCCTATAATGGATGTAGAAGCAGAGGGGAATCCTGGCAAAAAGGGACGGTGTATTGTGGTGCAATCGGCAACAAAAAAATACGCAGGAAGCAGTGAGGTAGAGCTGTACAAGGGAGCCGACGGCATCGAGCTTGCTGTGCGATTGAACGAAGACACGGTGTGGTTGACACAGCAAGAAATGGCGGAGTTATTTGGTACTTCTCGTGAGAACATTGTTCAGCATGTGGGAAATATCTATGATGACCAAGAACTTACGCCAGATCGAACCTGTAAAAGATTCTTACAGGTTCAAATGGAGGGTACTCGGCAAGTAAAGCGCGAACGTCCTCACTACAACCTTGATATGATTCTTTCAGTTGGCTATCGGGTACGCTCAAAGACAGCAACGCAATTTCGCCAATGGGCAACTCGTGTGCTTAACGACCACCTTGTGCAGGGCTACACGATAAACCAGCAACGTCTTGACCAGCTGAACAAGGTGTTGCGTATTGCGTCTCGTGCGCTTGAACCAGAGACAGCGGGCATAGCAGATTTCGTGCAAAAATATCTTGCTGGTCTCATCTTGCTTGAGGCGTATGATGAGAGAACGCTTGCTATTCCCGAAGGTCAGCAGGTTGTTTGGGAACTGGGCTACGACGAGGCACGAGCATTTGTTGATGCGCTACCCTTTGGGCAGACCAGCGACCTGTTTGGTCGCGAACGCGGCGATGCTTTCAAGGGAGTACTGGGCGCACTCTATCAGTCATTTGGTGGCTATGAACTCTACGTTTCTGTTCAGGAAAAAGCAGCGAATTTGCTCTATTTGATAATCAAAGATCATCCCTTCTTTGATGGCAATAAACGTTCAGCAGCAGGACTTTTTGTGTACTTTTTGGACAAGAATAATGCGCTTTACGATGGGGAGGGCAGACCATTTATCGAAAACAACACGCTTGCTGCTGTTACACTGATGATTGCACTAAGTCATCCAGAAGAAAAAGACTATGATGTGCGCACTGGTGATGAATATGCTTTCTGCTACAGAATAGGCTGATGGTCTTTAATCGCTGCCCTGCTGTTTTCTGCAAGCAGCCAGTGACACCCGGTACGACACAATCCCCGCCACAACAAGGATCACCACAACTGCCGCTGGTGTCCAGGCACCTGACGGTAGCAAATTTCTCAGGTTGTTCAGTGCTGCACCGACTCCTCCGCCTGACGCTAGGACGACAAATGCCAGCAGTGCCACAAAGGCCGCTATCAGAGGGATTGCGCTGAAAAAGCGTGCGCGGACATAGCCGAGGTGAAAGTAGAGGGGCAGTTGAATATAGAGCAGGATGAGGAGCAGTGCTGCCAGTAAAAGCAGTGACCAGACGATGTCGCTGGGCTGTTGGCTGGCAATGGTGGTTGCGCCGGTTGTGCGACTAGCAAGCGTTCCGACCAGCGCGAGGCTGCTTGCTGCTAGCGCGACAATCATACTAAGGTCGGTCAGGTACAGGTATCTGCCTAAAACAACTGTCTGGGGGCTGAAGCCTTCGCTGGTGTAGCGTTCGCTGGTTTGGTCGCGCTGATCTAGCGCAAAGGGATAGCTAATCAGCAGGGTTCCTAGCAGCATTCCCGCAAAGGCACCCGAGAAAAGATTGCCTGTCGTAAAGGACAAGAAAAAGGCGACACCACCGTAAAGCAGCAGGTCAAAGGGTCGAATATAGGGTCGTATCAGCGAAATCTCGAGCCGGATAAAGGCAAGTACGCCTTCGATTCCCTGGGTGGCACTGCGCTTTTCTGTGCTTGTCATGTTGTTTTCCTCGCTTTGTTGCTTGTCGCCTACACAACACTCATTCACTGAGCAATACGATACCACTGACCGCAGGCCTGAACAAAGCCTTCCTGGCAAAGGGCAGCAAGTACCTCTTCGCTTTCTGCTGGCGTAAGACCGGTGGTGTCGGCAAGGTCTGCAACACTTTGGTCAGGCTCTGCCAGAAGTGCTCGCAGCACCGCCGCCCGCTTCTGGCGAAACGATCCCTCAAATCGTGACTGCTGGCTGTGATGTTTGCTGCGACGTGAGGGATTAGGAAAGGCTTTCTTTAGCCAGGTGCCATAGTCGAGCAAGGCGTAGCTCCATTGTTGGGCAGTGATTCCCTGCTGCTGCGCCTGCTGGGTGGCTGCCGCCAGAACCGCGCTGATCGCTTTGTCGTCGACTTGGTCGCTGTCGGGAAATACTTCGTGCAAAATAACGCTGCGCACGTTGGTCTCTAGGTAGGGGACGGGGCTGTAGCGATTGTAGGCAAAGGCAAGAATGGCGGCTGCTGTTGCAGGTCCAATACCAGGCAAAGTCAGCAGCGTGTCGTAGCAGTCGGGCAACCTGCCTGCGTACTGTTCGCTGACCAGCTGTGCCAGACGCTTCAGCGACAGTGCACGGCGGTTGTAGCCTAGTCCCTGCCATTCAGCCAAAACCTCGGCGGTGTCAGCTGCTGCCAGCGCATCAAAGCTAGGAAAACGCTGCAACCACGGCTTGTAGTAGTGCAACACACGCGCAACCTGAGTTTGCTGCAACATGAACTCGCTGACAACAATCGCATAGGGTTCACGATTTTTTCGCCAGGGTACGTCACGGTACAGATGCTCTCCCTCGCGCACAACGTGAGTAAGCAGTTGCTCGATTGCTGCCGGGTCTGTTGTGTTTGCTGTGTCCATGAGGATTGCCGCCTGCTCCTGTTGGGTGGCTGCTGCAACTACTGCCAGGGAGTAGTGACCAGCAATTCCACCGGCTGCAACTGTCCGCTGCTGAGCAAATCCTGCAAGACAGGGTCGCCGTTGGCATCGGCACAGAGGGTCGCGGGAATGGTCGACATAATTAGGGGCAGTTCAGCAGCCGCTGCTACGCTCTGCCCAAAAGTCAGACCCTCATGAATGTCTGCCAGAGTTGTTTCACCCTGCAGATGAGTGTTGTTGATGATACCTGTTGCTTGTAGTTTGCAGGCAGCCTCGATTTCACGCAGCTGAGTTACAGCTTCTGCGGCAGCAGCTTGCAGGCAACTGTCTGTCGAACGATTGCGATTTACCACATACCACAGCGCGAAATCGGCACGGTCATCGCTGCTGCTATCAGCGCTGCTGTTGGTACGTGTGGCAGCCAGACGCCGCTCGATGTCAATACGGTAGCGTGCTAGTGTGGTTGCCCCTGCATCGTCGCCGCCAACGTCAATGATGACGGTTCCCAGCGCATCAAAGCCACCGTTGATGGCTGCAGGCAAGGCGGGAACCTCGATGCCTGCACGCGCAAAAGTTGGCGCGATTAGCTCGACACCGTGCTGCTGCAGTATCTCTCCGTAATCAGACGAGCGAAAATAGGGATTGATAATGTCCAGGTCAATCAGGGTGACACTTGCCTCATCTGCAGTACTGCTGCCATTCAGCTGAGGCGTGCGTGCCGCCGCCGAGGTCGCCAGATTCAGCGACAGATTAGTCTTGCCGACCCCATAATAGCCAGTCACGATGCACAGTTTTGGAAGAAGGATGTCCATGGCAGCCAGTATAGCAATAATCGCTGCGTTTTGGGTTTGCAGACACACGATAATGCTGCTTTTTGTCGCCAAATTCAGTGCTGGACGCACTCCGCTGCTTTTTAACGATATGGAGACAGAAAAAATGCAAATAAAAGCCAGTCGGCTACAATAAGGGCTATGACCGCCGAAAGTGTGACGATATTTGATTCCAGTGGCGTGCTGGGTCGCATCTTTCACAGCAGCAGTTCGGAGCTGTGGCTGTACACGATGCTGTTCTTGGGTTTGACGCTGGTGGCGGTGTATCTGTTTTTGAACTTGCGGGCAAAGGCTGTGCAAAAAGAGTTCAAAAGTGACCAAGATTCCGATGTGTCGTCAGAAAACCATGAGGGAGCCAGTCCATAAACTGCTACCCTGTTCTGCTCTGGTCGGACTCTCTCTTTTCCCTAATTTTACTTCGTTTACCCTGTGTGCTGCTGCGCCAGCTGACCGCAGGCGGCGGCAATATCGCTGCCTCTGCTTGCGCGAATGCTGACTTCGACTTTGCTACTGCGTAGTGTTTCTGCAATGCGTGCTGCTGTTGCCGCATTTGTTGGCTGCAAGTCAAGCAACGCGTCGTCAGTAGCAGAAGCATTAAGGGGAATCAGATTCACGTGTGCTCCTCCACTGCTGCAGCTGCGAGCAAACTGCGCCAAAGCTGCGATTTCTGCTGTACTGTCGTTGACCCCAGCGATAAGCGCGTATTCCAGACTGGGCCTGCGCTTTGTCTGCTGGTAGTAGGCTTGCAGTGCAGCATTTAGCTCTGCCAGAGGCTGTCCTTGCAGTCCCGGCATCAAGCGGTCGCGTGTTGCCTGAACCGCCGAATGAAGCGAGACCGCCAGCGTGAACTGCTGCGGCTCTGCAGCCAAGCGCTTGATGCCACTGATGATGCCTGCAGTCGAAAGGGTGATGTGTCGCGCACCAATCCCCAAACCACCAGCAGCATTAGCAGCGTTGATAATGCGCAGCCCCGCTAAAGTAGCGTCGTAGTTCAGGAAAGGCTCGCCCTGACCCATGACAACAACATTGCTAACGCGGTGCCCGTAATCAGCAGCGACCACACGAACCTGTTCAGCAATCTCGCCAGGCAACAGATTGCGCGAAAATCCGCTACGACCCGTTGCACAAAAGCTGCAAGCAAGGGTGCAGCCTGCCTGCGCCGAAACACAGACAGTCAGGCGCGCACTGCCATCACTTGTCTCATAACCACGCTGCGGCAGAGCAACGGTCTCGGCACAGATGCCGTCTGCAAAACGCAGCAGGTACTTGCGTGTTCCATCCCGTGAATGCTGGACGTCTGCAATTACGGCACGCTGAAAGACAGCCATCTGCGCCAGTTGCGTTCGCACGTCAGCCGGCAGATTCGTCATGTCATCGTAGCGCGCAGCAGCGCGCACCCACAACCACTGCGCCAGTTGTTGCGCACGATAGCTAGGCTGGCGGAGTTTGTCCATTAAATCAGCATAGGACGGGATTCCCTCTGTTCCTGCCAAAGCATAGGCAAAAAGGTCTGCCGGCAGGTCTGCTGCTGCGCCGTTTGTTGTGTCAGTTGATTCAGTGTGCATGGCTACTATTATACGGATTGGGCTAGGGATTGGGGTACTGGACAGACTCTGCCACCCCGCTCGGCAGAAATTACTGGCAAGCAGAAATTAGGGTAAGCTAGAGATGGAGCAATAGCTAGTATCATTTAACGAGGAGGAGCGATGGTTTTTAACCCACTTGTGCTTGCGCTTTCTCGTCGTACTGTAATAAAGAATGAGAAAAAGCTCAATTCGCGCTTTGCTAAAGGACGCAAATCAGCACTGCTTTTGGCCTTTTCTTGGGGAGCAGCTGCATCCATTGCTACTTTCTCGTTTTTTGTTGACCAAATTTTGTTCAATCCAAACTATGACAAGTTCGGTCTTGGATTAGTCCTAACTGTTCTTCCTCTATTTGTGCTGCTACAATTACCTAACTATGAAATACGCGCACGCTTTGCAGCTATAGTAATGCTTGTGGTAACAGCCGGTCATGCGATGCATATTCTGTATGTGGGAATAGTGTATTCGCTAGCAATTAGCCCACTTTTGATTATTGCTCTACTTTTGTGTGTTCCGATGATAGTATTCCCCGTTTTGATACTGAAAGACCCCGACATTAGATATCAAGATGTTCGCTATAAGGAAATCAGCAAAGAATGGTTCTTAGATGCCCTTAGTGGAATGCCTAGAAACGATGACGAGTGATAGCAGGATACGATGGATGAAAAAGTAGCAAAAAATATCATGGACAACCTCAAAGATTTCCGTGCTGCAGCAAAAGAAGAAAAAGCAGCGAATCCGCAATTTGCCAGAGGACGCATGTGGGTGCGATTATGGACGACAATTTGGGCGGTTCTTTCGTCTACCATAACCATTTTGGTTGCCACATTTCCCTTTTCCGAAGGAGGCTTTCCCTCTGCAATGACAATTATCTTTCTCCTTATCTGGGTGTATGCTTTTTGGTTGGTTCCGTCACTGGCGTGTATGGGCTTGACGCGTGAGGCTGGCATATTCATGATTTTGCTGTCAGCGTATCGCATTCCCGGTGCGCTTGCTGTGCTAGACAGACTACTTGTTGACACACTTGCAACCTTTACCTTTTCGCTGTATCTGATAATGATAGTGATGACTCTTTTGGTGCTACTGCAGCCAAGCATTAAGTACTACTATGCGCGCAACAAAGAAATCCAAAAGCAGTACTATCCCGGTCTTTTCCAGATGGGAAAGGCAGAACCCCATGAGTAACACAAGTCTAACAGTCAAATTTCCAATGAACGCTGCTGATGCCGAGCAGTATTTGCTGCATCATTTAACACAGCAGGTCTTTTATGTAGTTTTCTTTGGTGGAGTATATCCGCATAATCTTGATGTGGGTAGAAGTTAGTTCGTAGGTAGCCAGGTATCGTCCGCCCCACACAATAAGTCCTCGGTAGGGGGTGGCAAAGCTGTATTTTGCACCCACAGAAAACCCTAGTTTTGGCTGGTCGCACAGGCGATCAAGGTCATCGCTAATGGCTCTGATGTATGATTCGACCTCTGCCTGCTGAATGTCTTTTGCCAAAAAGAAGTCACGGATTCTTTCCAGGTCACGAATTGCTGGTTCAGAATAGCCAAGCCTCATTATTTGATGCCTAATCTTTGGAGCATCTCATCGCGTGTGTGCCACTTACCACCCTTGGCCATCTCTTCATCAACTGCTCTCATATCCGAGAGAAAGCGCAGCATTGAAGTGGTGTATTGCCACGTTTCGATATCAACAACAGCATATTTCGAGCGACCGTTTTTTGTCAGAACGACTTCTTTGCCGCCGTCTACTTCTGAAAGCACTTTATTGTAGTTGGTAAGTGATGATACGGGCATAGAAACAGTCATGAGTGGTCTCCTTATATGTTTGATACGCTTAAAGTATATCGTCTGCGCAGCTGCAATAGCAAGAAATGTTAGAACAATTTTTCTAAACATTCTCGCAAGAAGAATGACAAAACACAGCAGACGCTGCAGTACTGGACAGACTCCGCCACCCCGCTCGGCAGAAAAATTTCTGAAAGGTGCTTGCATATTGCTCGCGATGCGCGTATGATACTTAGCAATCGAATAGCTGTTGATGAAGAGGAGTAGCTTTTTCAGCGCACACGAGAGAGCCGGTGATGGTGGAAATCTGGCAAAGCGGGAAAAGGCGAATGGACTTCGGAGGCATCGTTGCAACGGCGACTGACCCATTGACTGATTTAGTGGTAGCGCCTACTAGTGACGGCGGAGGTTCCCTCGTTAGCGGAACACAAGTATGCGGGATTGCTTGAGGTGAGCAGGACCTAAGTACTTGAGAGTGGGCAGCCAGACATTGGGTCTGGTCTGCCAACAAGGGTGGCACCGCGGGAAGCGATTTCTCGTCCCTTACAGAAGCAGCTGTAGGGGATTTTTTTATGGCCGCTTCGTACAAGGAGTTTTCACTGAAGGAGGAAACTGCCATGTCATGCACAGACACACATAAGTCACGCTTTGTCCTTGAAGAGAAGGACATGCCGACAGCCTGGTACAACATTCAGGCAGATATGCCTGAATTGCCGCCTTATTTGGATGGCAACAATGAACCAGCGCGCCCCGAGCAGCTTGCTGCGATTTTCCCGCCAGCACTTATCGAACAAGAAATGACCAAGGAACGCTACATCGACATTCCGGGAGCCGTCATCGACGTCTTGCGTACCTATCGCCCCGGACCGCTGACGCGTGCGCGTATGTTTGAAAAAGCACTGGGTTTGCCCGAGAATGTCCATATCTACTACAAATACGAAGGTGTGAACGCAAGCGGTTCGCATAAAGCAAATTCGGCGATTCCGCAGGCCTACTACAACAAGCAGGCTGGTATCACCAAGCTGACCACCGAAACGGGTGCCGGTCAGTGGGGATCAGCTCTGTCGATGGCAGGCAGCCAGCTGGGCATGGATATCGAAGTCTTTATGGTAGGCTGCAGCTACGACCAAAAGCCCTACCGTCGCATTTTTATGGAAAGCTACGGAGCAAAGGTCCATCGCTCGCCCACCAACTTGACGAGCGTTGGTCGCCAGATGCTAGAAACCAATCCCGATACACCAGGAACCCTCGGTCTTGCGATTTCCGAGGCAGTCGAGATTGCCGCAACAAATCCTGATACCAACTATTCGCTGGGTAGCGTGCTGAACCACGTTATTTTGCACCAGACCATCATTGGCCAAGAAGCCATCATGCAGATGGAACTTGCTGAAGACGAGCCTGATGTTGTCATCGGCTGCTGTGGTGGTGGCTCGAACTTTAGTGGACTGGCGTTTCCTTACTACAAACGCCGTCTGGACGGCAAGACCAAGACGCGCTTGCTTGCCGCAGAGCCAAAGTCCTGTCCCACGCTAACTGCAGGAGAGTATCGCTACGACTACGGTGACGAAGCAAAGATGACGCCACAAATGATGATGTACACCCTGGGTCACAACTTTGTGCCACCAGGAATACACGCCGGTGGCCTGCGCTACCACGGCGATTCACCCCTGCTGTCGGCACTGGTGCACTCGGGTGAAATCGAGGCAACTGCTGTCAATCAGACGGACTGCTTTAAGTATGCGCTGCTTTTTGGTCGCGCAGAAGCCATGCTGCCAGCACCCGAAAGCAGCCACGCTATTGCAGCGGCAGTAGCAGAAGCCCGCGATGCAGCAGAAAAGGGAGAAGCCCGCACCATCCTCTTCGGCCTGTCGGGTCACGGCTTCCTTGACCTGGCGGCATACGATGCCTACAACCAAGGTCAGCTGAAAGACTTTGACTTCAAGACAGGCACCATGAAATAACAACCAGGTAAGACCCATCACCAAACGGAGGAGCATGTCCATTACTGGACGTGCTCCTTCGTTGTGTAGTCTTGCCATTAGCTAAAAGTAAGTGGTATCATTAAAGTAAGTTACATCATAATAGTAAGTCATATTATGAACGTAAGACTTGTAAGGAGAATTGGATGACTACCATTACGCTATCAAGCAGAGGACAGATAGTTGTTCCTGCCCACATACGGAAAAAGCTGGGCATGAGTGCTGGTGACCAGTTTGTGCTTGCCTTTGATGAAAAGAAGAAAGAGCTCACCTTACAGCCCGCCGAGACCATTGACCAGATGTCAGACAGGATTAACTCGTGGATTAAACCAGGGACAGAGCCCTTACTGGACACAAGAACACTCTATCGTAGTCGCGAGTTGCGAATGGGGGACGCATGAAAAGAGAATCGCTCGATACCAACGTTCTTTTGCGATTGATGTGCAAAGATGTTCCTGCTCAGTATGAGTTGGCGAAACGTCTGGTCACGTCTGAAAGGACGCGCTTTTTTGTGTCAGACACAGCAGTAACCGAGTTTGTTTTTGCGCTGGAACGTCACTACAAATTTTCGCGAAGTCAAATACAGCAGGCCGTACAAGACTTGCTAAGCATCACGACAATTGACTGCAATCGTGAACTTATTTCAGTTGCGCTCGAGCTTTATTGCACGCACAAATCGCTTTCCTATGAGGACTGCTATTTTGCCGCGAGTGCAGAAACAATGAATGCTGCGCCACTGTGGACCTTTGACAAAGACCTAGCATCAAAGCTTTCCTCGGCAAAACTTTTGACCCGGTTTTCTCCCTACAACTTATCCCATTTAGTTGACAGCATTCCCTGGGTAGGGTTTATGCTGGCAGATGAACAGAAAGGAATACCCGTGAACGTCCATGATGAAACAAACGGCTTTGCCACAGATCCCTACAAAGATGAGGCTGCCGAAATGTGGGGGCACACCGATGCCTACAAAGAAAGCCAGCGCCGCACACAGAATTACAGTGCTGCAGACTGGGATCGCTACAAAATAGAGGCGGCAGACATCAACGACCGCTTTGTTGCGCTGATGCAGTCACAAACGCCTGCAGACAGCCCCGAAGCCCACGCCTTGGCAGAAGAGCATCGCCAGCTGATCAGTCGCTGGTTCTACGAGTGCCCGCCTGAAATGCATGCCAATTTTGGTGCCCTGTGGGAGTCTGACCAGCGCTTTAAGAAAAATATCGACAAAGCAGCAGAAGGCCTCAGCGCGTATATGGCAGAAGCCTTTCAGACCGCCGCAGCTGCATAGGTCAACCACTGAAAATTGAGTGCTTACCTGTAACCTAAGGCGCCTCAGGGTGCGGTGTACGTGAGCTGACGCCCGTCAGAGTGCTCCAGGTGGTCAGAATCGAGGAGGCTTGAAAAATCAAAAATGCTAAGCGTAGTCACCTACTCGTGCATTTTTGATTTTTCAAACGACGCGGAGTCTGGCCGCCTGGTGTGCTCTGACCATTATGCGTAGTCGGCGGTCCTTATAGCAATCCGACGAATCTTCCCATTTACGGTTTTGGGCAGCTCTTCCACGTAATTGATTACCCGCGGGTACTTATAGGGAGCAGTTTCCTTTTTCACGTAAGTTTGCAGCTCTGCTGTCAGGTCGTCGCTTGCCTCAAAGCCTTCTGCTAGCACAATTGTTGCCTTGACGGCTGCTGTTCTGATGGGATCGGGCACGCCGGTGACGGCACATTCTGCGACTGCTGGGTGCTTTATCAGCACACTTTCGACCTCGAAAGGACCTATGCGGTAACCAGCAGATTTAATCACGTCGTCGTTGCGTCCTACGTACCAGTAGTAACCGTCCTCATCAACCCAGGCTTCGTCACCTGTATGATACCAGCCGTCTTTGCAGGCAGCGGCGGTTTTTTCAGCGTTGTACATATACTCCATCATGATGCCATTGGGATGGGCGTTTTCTGGTGCTGCGACATACAATTCATCGGCACCGATTGTTCCACCCTGCTCAGGCGAGGTCAGTGCAAGTGTTGATTCTGCAGCACCCCCTGCTGCTCCTAGGCGTACAACGACTTCGCCAACCTTACCCGGTGGGCACTGCTTGCCATCCTCGTCATGTACTTCGACCGTAAAGAGGGGACTGGGCATACCCATTGACCCTGGCTTTGGCGTCATGTTTGTTGTGTTGCACACCAGCAAAGGCGTCTCTGTCTGACCAAAACCTTCCATCAGGCGCACGCCAGTGCCCGCCAGCCAGCTGTCAAACAGGTCAGGATTTAAAGCCTCGCCAGCTGTGGTCGAGTACTCCAGTGCAGACAGGTCATAGTTCTCGAGACCCGTATTGACCAAGAAACGATACATGGTGGGCGGACAACAGAGGGTCGTCACCCGGTAGCGTTCTAGCAAAGACAAGATGTCAGCAGGCACAAAGCGGTCAAAGTCGTAGGCAAGCACGCAGGCTTCCATGACCCACTGACCGTACAGTTTGCCCCAGACAGCCTTGCCCCAGCCGGTGTCGGCAATTACGTAGTGCAGACCACCGTCACTGCGCACATTGTGCCAGTGTTTTGCTGTCAGAGTATGTGCCAGCGCATAAGCTCCGTCGTGTAGTACCATCTTTGGGTGTCCGGTAGTTCCCGAAGAAAAATACATGATAAAGGGGTCGCGTACCGCAGTTTCATGTCGTGTGAACTCACTGGGTGCGGCACTGACTTCCTTGTTAAAGTCGAGCCAGCCATCCGCTTGCTGCTGCTCGCTAATACGCAGCTTTAGCAGACCTTCAGCACCTGAGAGAACACTGCCAAATGTAGGGTCAGACGGCATGCCTGCCTGTCCGTCAAGCAGGGCAAGCCCGCCCCCACCAGCAGCTACTAACATCAGCGTTTTCAGATCACTACACTCGGGGGCAACACGAACAGCAACCTCGCTGATGTCACCCACGTCAGTGCAAATCAGTGCTTTTGCCCGTGATTTTTGCAGGCGATAGCTAAGGTCTTCGTCTTTTAGCATAAAGGTAACGGGAATAACGACTGCTCCTAGCTTGTGCAGCGCACAAATGACAAACCAGAACTGGTAGTGGCGGCGCAAAATGACCATGACATGGTCGCCCTTGCCAATTCCTTGTTCTGCCAGAACGTTGGCTGTCTTGTCTGTCCAGTATTTAATGTCGGCAAAGGTAAAGCGGTGCTCTTCGCCTTCGGGGTTACACCAGACAAGTGCTGGACGGTCGGGGTCCTGGAGGGCTATCTCGTCTGCAATGTCATACGCAAAGTTAAAGTTGTCAGGATATTCTAGGCGAAAGTCGCGCAGCACCCCCGCATCATCAAAGGTCTCTCGCACATAGCGTTCGTTTATATGTCTCACTGGTGGTCCTTTCAGTGTATATAGCCTAATGTGTGGCGCTTATGGTTTGAATACAATGGCGATAAAGGTGCAGGGTTTGCCATCAATGGCGATCATGCCGTGACCCTTGCCCGCATCGTAAAATAGCGTGTCGCCCGCGCCCAAATCTTCGGTTCGCACTCCCAGTGCGTCCTCGTAGGCAAAGCGCAGATTGCCCGACAGAATGTAGTTCAGTTCCTGTCCTTCGTGGCTTGACAGCTTAATGGACTGGTCTTGCTCGTCCTCTTTATAGGGAGCAGTAACCAGAAAGGGTTCAGCCAACTTGTCCTTAAAGTTTGGCGCAAGATGCAGGTATTCAAAGCCTGCGCGTCGCCGAATCGACAAGCCCTCACCGGCGCGCACAATACTATAGCCCGAAAGATTCGGGCTGTCCCCTGTCAATAGGTCAATCATGTCGACACCCAGCTTGTTGGCTGCATGATACAGCATCGTAAAGCTAAAATCAGCGGTGCCGGTTTCCAGTTGAGCATACTTTTCGGCGGTCATTTCGCAGGCAATAGCCATGTCCTCGATGCTGACACCCTCGTCCTCGCGCAGGGCACGCAAACGCATCGCAATGTCGCTCAGGTTTTTCAGTTGACTTTCGTCAAAGTTGCCAGTGCTCATTAAAGACCTCTTCCTCGTAGAAAAGTAAGTGAACCATCCTACCACATCAGAGCACACCAGGCGGTCAATATCCACGCATCTGGCTCAGGTATTCTGCGGGTGTCATGATGTGTGGTTCGTCAGGAAAGTGGCGCTTGTTGCCGGTGACTAGGGGGCAGTGGCATAGAGCAGCGACTTCATAGAACGCCTGGTCATCAGGGTCTGCCGTTTTTGCTTTCAACTGAAAAGGACTCACAGAAAAGCCTGCAAATTGGATAGTGTGAAGCAGGGTTCGGACTTCTTTTGTGCCAAAGCCAAAGCGGGGGCGGTGAAGTACTTCACAGTATTCCTGCCAAATGCGCTGGTCATAGCAAAGCGATAGCATTTCATTTTGTACCAAAGTCAAAATGTGTACCGGCGGAGAAGTAGTGCTGGCAAGCAAAGCAGAAACCAAGACGTTGGTGTCAAGAACAACGGTCTTTTGAACTGCCATTATGCTACGCTACCCTCTTTTGCGCGTCTTTCAGCACGGTATGCAGCGATTTCAGCATTTATTTCTTCTAATGGTAGGTCAGCGATTCCGTCAGCGACGGCTTGTTCGCGGATTTTCATGATGGCTCGTTGTGCTCGTGCTGTTCGCAGCATTTGCACGGTTTCTAGCAGGTTATCGTCGGCAATGTCAATCATAAGAGCCCAGGGCTTACCGTTGTTGGTGATGACGACCTCACCGTTTTGCCTGATGGTTTCTCGGACATCTTTTGCGTTATTGCGTAGTTCTCGCACCGTGTAAAATACCATTGTAAGCCTCCTGCGTAGACTCTGTTTGCGTAACAATAGTATACACTAACGGTACACGATTGTGTATCATTTAGATGTTCTGCTGATTGGCGGGGACATAAATGGACGTACTCCTTTGCAGCAACAGTCTTTGCTCCGTGTTATCATTAAGCTGTTTAGGGCAGCAAGTGAGGAACCATGGCTTTTCTTACATCGACCATAAAGCAGAAGAGAGTTCGATTGTGCGAAGATGATTCGCCCTGTGAGGCGTGTGGAAAACACGACTGTCACTTGGTTTTGGACTACGAAATTAAGGGAATTCCGCTTGGGTCACGCCTGTTTTCGCGTATCATTTATCGTAGCTACTTTGTGACCTGTGATGCTTGCAACAGAGAGTGGTCGGTTCCACTGCAAGAACGCTATCTTGCGTATGAACAGCAGGCAATCCCTTGGTATGAGCGCGTGGGCTTCAATTTCTATATACTGTGCTGTTGCATTATCTTTTTCTTGCTGGCATGCGTCGTAATTGTTGCTACCCTTGATGTGCCAGTTGCCATGTCTGCTTCGCTGATAATCCTGTGTTTGCTCTATTTGGTGGTAGTGTTGCGTGCGGCAAAGTAAGAATTGGGCGAACAAGCAGTTAAGCGAAGTAGCAATTTGTTCTGGCTTGGATTTCGTCAAGCACCTTCACTAAAGACAGTTCGCTGAACACTGTTTTGCGCAGCCGAAGGTCGTCGTCATTGGCGACAGCCCCTGCTTCTGCAGAGCGCGACCTAAAGTGGTTGGTGATGATGCCAGTATGCGCTTTCACTAATTTCTTGTTTTCTTTGGGGGATACACGAAGTTTAAGGGAATCATTATGCGTGACAATTTGCACGGCGGAAAGCTCGAGAAAGTCGTTACTTCTTTTACTGGGGGGTCTTGTGGGCAGCAGTTCCAGCTTTTGAATAGAGGACAGGGGAAAAGAAAGCGAATGCCTGCCATAATTGAAGGTGACGGAGTTCTGGTCAAAGAGGGCTTCTCCCTCTAATAGGGTGAATTTCTCGGCGATTTTTGCAAGCAAAAGCGCAATTCCCACACTGATTGCCCCGGCTAGCAGCAAAGTTGGGATTATCATTGCTGTGGGAAGATCATCATACCCAGGAATTCTAATAAAGATACCTAAGAGGGTGAGAGCTGTTAGACTACTCGGCATCAAGCATAGCATCTCCACAGTATTATGAGCTGGAGTGGCATATTCAAAGGTGATAGCTTTTGTTTGCACGGGTCTCCTCGCGGTCGCTACAGGGTGTAAGTAGAGTATAACGCATGGCCATCTGGTGCGCTCTGCCATTTGTATACGATTGAGCAGCACTCCCTGTATCTCTAGCTACACCTGGGCAATCAGGCGTCCAGAAAATGGACGCGCTCTGCCACTCTTTCGGTATAATACAATACCTAAAGATATGTAGTCTGAATGTGCTGGTTGGACTTGGACGGCGAGATACTGCCAACCTGGTCAGGATCGAAAGATAGCAGCCATACGTAGTCCCTTTCGGGCGTCCAGGTCCAGCCAGCACTATTTTTCGCATAAAGTTGTTGACAAAGTTGTCATAGAAAGCGTTGAGGGGGAGGGATTTTTTCGGTGAGTCGTCAGTCACTGTATCGTTTGTATCGGCCTGCTACCTTTGCTGCTGTGGTGGGGCAAAACCATATCGAACGCACGCTGCGTAATGCCGTTGCAACAGACAGTGTTGCCCACGCGTATCTGTTTTCAGGACCGCGCGGCACCGGCAAAACAACAACGGCACGCATTTTGGCGGCGGCTTTGGTCTGCGGACACACCACAGACGGAGAACCAGACGGCAGCTGCGAGCAGTGTCTGCAAATCAGCGAGGGCAGACACCCCGACATTATCGAGCTCGATGCAGCGTCACAAACGGGCGTCGACAATGTGCGCGAGGAAATCATCAACAACATGCACTTGGCGACAGTTCACGGCAAGGCAAAAGTCTACATTATTGACGAAGTCCACATGCTGTCAAAAGGTGCCTTTAACGCACTGCTAAAAACTTTGGAAGAGCCTCCGCAGCACGTCATTTTCATCCTTTGTACCACTGACCCACAAAAAGTGCTGAGCACTGTGCGGAGCAGATGCCAGGAATTTGACTTCCATCCCATTGGCATCGAGGACATCACCGGCAGACTGGGCTACATTGCAAAGAACGAAAACATCGCGGCAGAACCTGCGGCACTCGAGCTAATTGCTCGTCATGCGCAGGGGGGAATGCGCGACGCCATCACTCTGTTCGAGCGCATGAGTGCCTATTCGGGTGGCAACATCACCGTCGCTGACGTCGAAGAATCGATGGGTGGTGTCAGTGGAGACAGCTTGGCAGATATTATGCGCATTGTGGCACGCCGCGACACGCCGGCCTGCTTCAGCTGGGTAGCTGATCAGGTTGCAGCGGGCACCGACTTAGTCGAGGCAACACGTGCGCTGCTTGACTATGCGCGTGACGCCTACGTGATTGCAGCACTGGCAATAGACGGCGATACGGCGCAGGCAAAAGGTGTCGATCGCAGCGGTGACGACCTAAAAAACCTGCAGGAAATCGCGGGACTCTTTGCTGGCGTGCAGCAACTGGCACGCTTGCTTGACCTGCTGTTTGACCTCAGCGACAAACTACGCCACAGCACCGAGCCACGCATACTGGTCGAACTAACCCTCGCGCGCGCCACCAACGCCCAGGGCGACCAAAGCCTCGAAGCTCTGGCACAACGCATCGAAGTTCTCGAGCAGACTGCCTCGCAGACCCTTGGGAGGAAGAGCAGGTCCAGCACTGCAACATCCCCAGCTGTTCCGGCCGCAACGCCGCCCGCAGTAGCAACAGCTGCAGTAGCTGCCGTCGAAGAAGTTGCAGCAGTCGAGCCGACTCCTGCAATAGAGACACGTCCAGCTGAAGCAGTCACTGCAGCAGCAGACACAGCGCTTGAACTGAGTGACGACCTAGCGACGCTCAATCGCAATTGGAGCGAAATACTCGAGCAGATTCGTGTTCTGGGCCCCTCTCGGCATCCGCTTTTTGCTAATGCTCGGCTGGCGGCAGACCTAAAAGACCAGGTCTTGGTCATCGAGTTTGCTCAGGCAGATTCCTTCAAGTTTAAGCAGGCGGCAAAGTCAGATAATCGCGAGCTGCTTGAAAAAGCAATCGCGGCTGTATACGACGCGACTATTCCCTTTGTGCTAAAGATGGGGCAGTTTGACGCGACAGGTACACCTGCGGCAGCTGTTGCCCCAGAACCAGAGCCAGAACCAGAACCAGTGCCACTCGAGGCGTATTTTCCTTCAGAGTATGACCTGTCACCTGGGGCAGAAGAGGCTTTTGACCAGCAGCAATCGTCATCAGAGCCACAAGAGTCGTCCCAGCCAGCCCAGCCGCAGCCCTCGAATGCAGGGGCAGTGGCAGAATCTGCGGCGATACCGGCACCAGACCTTGAACTAAACGAGCCCCCCCAAAAAGAATACACGCCACCAACGCGTGAAGTTGCGACCCTGCTTGATGACTTGGGGGCAACCGTCATTCGGCAGACGACAGAGTAAGGACAGAGAGGACAGAGGGTGAACATTCAAAAATTGATGAAGCAGGCGCAACAGGCGCAGGCACAGATGGCAGCTGTTCAGCAAGAGCTTGCGGTCGAGACCGTCCAGGCAAGCGCAGGAGGCGGCATGGTAAAAGTGGTCATGACCTGTGACCGTAACTTGCGTGAAATCCTGATTGATCCCGATGCTGTTGATCCCGCAGAGGTCGAATTGCTGCAAGACATGATTTTGGCGGCAGTCAACGAAGCCTCGCGCGTTGCAGAAGAAACTGCCGCAGCAAAAATGGACGAAGTCACCGGCGGACTAAACCTTCCTGGTCTGTAGAACATGCGCTATCCTGACGCGATTCAAAATGCACTTGATGAACTGGGCAGGCTGCCTGGCATTGGCCCAAAAGGGGCGCAGCGCATCACCTATTGGCTGCTCGCGCGCGAGGACCAAGATGTGGCGCGCCTGACTGACAGCATCACCCAGCTGAAAGAAACAATCAGTTTCTGCCAGACCTGCTGGGATTTTGCACCAAGTGGCGAAGTCTGTCGCATTTGTGCTGACCTGCGGCGCGATAGCTCGATGCTCTGCGTTGTCGAGGAACCGCGTGATGTCATGGCAATCGAGCGCACAGGCGAGTTTTCTGGTCGCTACCACGTTTTACACGGTGCAATCTCGCCAATGGACGGCATTGGTCCTGACCAGCTGCGTATTCGTGAACTGCTGACGCGCCTGACTGACGACGACATCAGCGAGGTCATACTGGCAACTAATCCCACCGTCGAAGGCGAGACAACAGCGGTCTTTTTGGCAAAATCCATCAAGCCGCTGGGCATCAAGGTCACCCGCCTTGCCAGCGGTCTGCCCGTAGGTGGCGACCTGGAATTTGCCGACGAACTGACGCTGGGCAAAGCACTCGAAGCACGCAGAGAACTGTAGCAAGGAGGAACGATGAAAGCTGATAGGGTAACAGCTCTGATTTTGGCAGCAGGCGCCGGCACGCGCATGAATTCCGACAAGCCAAAGGTCGTCCACGAAATTCTGGACACGCCTCTGATTCAGCTGGTCATTGGCGCGGCGAAAAATGCCGGCTGCGAGCGCATTTTGACGGTTGTCGGTCACAAGGAAGAGCAGGTACGCGCCGTTTTGCCGCCTGCGGTAGAGTGCGTCCATCAACCCGAGCGTAAAGGTACTGCCGACGCAGTTACCGTTGCCGCAGATGCTTTGGCAGACAGCACAGGCTATCTGCTGGTGATGTGTGGCGACATGCCATTGCTGCGACCCGAGACTCTGCGTCAGTTGGTTGCTGTCTGCCTTGATCGCTGTATGGCGGTGCTGACGGCTCAGGTAGAAAATCCCAGCGGCTACGGACGTATTGTGCGTGACGAAACGGGGTCAATTGCTGCTATTGTCGAAGACAAAGACGCCACCGCCGAAGAACTCAGCATCAAAGAAGTCAACACGGGTATCTACTGCTTTGCGCTTGACGGTCTGTTTGATCGTCTGGCAAAAATCAACAACGATAACGCCCAGGGTGAGTACTATCTGACCGACATGGTCGAGGTGTGCCGCCGCGAAGGCGAGACAGTTATTGGCTTGCAGCTAACAGAAGCCGAAGAAGCACATGGTGTTAATTCACGCGTTCAGTTGGCACAGGCGGGCAGCATTTTGCGCGACCGCATCAACGAAAAGCTGATGGAGACGGGCGTGAACATTATTGCCCCCGAACTGACCTGGATTTCGCCTGATTGCGTCATTGAGCATGACGTGGACATTCTGCCAAACACCATTGTGGCACAGGGTACCAGCATCAAAAGCGGTTCCGTTATTGGTCCAAACTCTCGCATATATGGCGCAGCCATAGGCGCAGACTGCCGTGTCGAAGAATCTGTTGTACTGCAATCCAGCATGGGCGACCGTTGCTACGTGGGGCCTTATTCGTACATTCGTCCCGAGGTGACCTTGGGTGACGAGGTGCGTGTGGGACCAAGTGTCGAGATGAAGAAGTCCACCGTTGGCAATCGCAGCAAGATTCCGCATCTTAGTTACATTGGCGATGCGACCCTAGGTGAGGGTGTCAACGTGGGTGCGGGAACGGTTACCTGCAACTATGACGGTGTGAAAAAGTCGCCGACGGTCATCGGTGACGGTGCTTTTATTGGGTCTGATACTATGCTGGTGGCACCCGTTACCATTGGCAAGAACTCGATTACTGCTGCGGGCAGCACGATTGGGCAGGACGTGCCTGACGATTCGCTTGCGCTGGGGCGTGCGCGCCAGGTAAACAAAGACGGCTGGGTCAAAGAAAACAGAGCAGAAGGGTAGTAGCATGTCACGAAAGATGATGGTCTTTTCTGGTACTTCTCATCCTGATTTGGCAGAGGAGATTGCCGCATTACTGGATGTTACACTGGGCGAGGTACGCATAGAGAAATTCGCAAACAACGAAATTTACGTGCGTTTTCTTGACAGCGTGCGTGGTGCCGAAGTCTTTTTAATCCAGTCGCTGGCGGGGGACGTAAACGAAGCCCTGATGGAGCTGCTTATCATGATTGACGCAGCAAAACGTGCTAGTTCTGCAAGTATTTGTGTCGTTATTCCCCATTTTGCTTATGCCCGGCAGGACAAAAAGAGTGCTGCACGCGAGCCTATCTCGGCCAAATTGGTTGCTGACCTGTTGACCGTTGCTGGTGCCACAAAGATTGTAACCATGGACTTGCATCAGGGACAAATCCAGGGCTTCTTTGACCTGCCGGTGAACCATCTGACCGCGCTGGGTGTTCTGTCTGACTACTTTGCTGCCTTGAATCTGGAAGACCCTGTTGTGGTGAGCCCTGACGTGGGTCGCGCGAAGGTCTGTAAAAAGCTCTCTGACATGTTGGGTGTTCCTCTGGCGATTATGCACAAGGGCAGACCAGAGCACAACGCCGCCGAAATCACTGCTGTTATTGGTGATGTAGAGGGCAAGACCTGCATTGTCACCGACGACATGATTGACACCGCAGGCACCATAACCGCTGGTGCACAGGCACTACTGGACAAGGGTGCCAAAGCCATTTGGCTGGGTGCAACACATGGCATTTTGTCTCCGCCGGCACGCAAGCGCATTAGCGAATCAGCCATCGAAGGCTGTGTCGTAACCAACACAATCGCCATTCCTGTCGACAGAACCTGCGACAAAATCACCGTACTAAGCGTAGCGCCCATGTTTGCTGCAGCGATTAAAAATGTTTACAACGATGGCTCCGTTTCAGCCCTATTCGATCCAGATTTTGAATTCTGACGGTGTTTTTTAAGAAGCGAAATAAAGCGCAGCCTGTTCGTGACAGTGTGGACTGGCTGATTGTTGGGTTGGGCAACCCCGGGGCACAGTATGCGCAGACGCGGCACAATGTTGGCTTTATGACCATCGACGTGCTGGCAGAGGAACTGGGTGGCAACTACTGGAAAAACGAAGCGGGAGCTGTGACCTGCAAGCTAAACGTTGCCAATGCTAGCCTGCTGCTAGCAAAACCGCAGACCTTTATGAATCTGTCGGGTTCTGCGGTCAAAAAACTGTGCGAGCTTTACAACATTGACCCTGAAACACAGCTGATTGTCATAGCGGATGAGCTTGACCTGCCCAGCGGCGAAGTACAGCTAAAACAGTCAGGCGGCCACGCGGGACATAACGGCCATCGCTCGCTGATCGACTGCCTGCAAACCCGCGATTATCAGCGTATTCGCATCGGCATCGGCCGCCCCCCTGGCAAAATGGACGCCTCGGACTATGTGCTGGCCTCTTTGCGCCCCCAAGCACTAGAAGAGTTGCTAGAAAGCGCCTTTACCGCAGCAAGCCGAGCGAAAGAGTTGCTGGTAAATACCACAAAAAAGTGAGCATTTAATGCAGAGTATGACCAGCGTGCTAGAATTTCTGCCGCACCAAAAGTGGTGCTTTTATACGTGAAAAAACTGCGACCTGCAGATGATGGCGCAGATGACGTTAGACAAGAAACGAGGACTGCCATGACCGCCAAAATGTCCAAATTCCGTGGGGGGGGGGGGGCCCTCAAAAAAATCAAGGTTAATGTTGCTAATTGCAGCGTTTTTTTTTTTGGCAATTCCTTTTTTAGCGGCGGCGAATTCCTCGGCGGTTCAATCAG
>WREJ01000001.1 GCA_009779395.1 Coriobacteriia bacterium | reverse complement strand
TTAGGCATCGCAAGCCTTATCGCAGAGACTGTATACCTGATTTTACTGGTCGCCCTCGGCTTGCCCATCGAATTCTTCCCTGCCTTTTTCACAAAAGTTATCCCCGCAGCCCTCTATGCGGTATGTATTGCGGTACTGGTCTTTCCTCTCGTGACTAAATTTTTACGGCGCGCGATGAAAACCGAGCCCAATACGGTTAAGAGAATCGCGTGACCATAGAATCGCGCATAAATCGCCGACTCTTTGTTCTGCTGGTGATGGTGATTGTGATTGTTGTTGTGCTGGCCTTTCGCCTGTGGACGCTGCAGATTATCCAGCACGACTACTTTCAGAATCGCGCGGACAACAATCTGCGCCGCCTTTCGACAACGGCGTCAATTCGCGGGCGCATTTTTGACCGCAATGGCAATCCTCTGGTCACCAATCGCCCAACGATGGCAGTAATGGCTCCTGCTTTGCGTATTAAAAATTTTGAGGAGTTTGACCAGCTCTCAGACAGTCAGCAGCAGTGGGTTCATCGCCTGGCAGAAACGCTTGATCTGAGCCCCGAAGAGGTGGTTGCGCGTCTGACAACCACCCGAGAAGGACCGCTTGACTTGCGTCTGTTGGCGATTGACGTTCCTATGCCAACGGTGTCGTATTTGGTCGAACACAGCAACGAGTTTGCCGGTGTCGAAATCGAGGCGCGTGCCGTGCGCCAGTACCCCGAGGGAAATCTGGCAGCGCATGTTTTGGGTTATGCGGGCAATATCTCGGACAAAGAACTAAATATGGCGGCATTTGCTGACTATATTCCCAGTGACGTCGTAGGAAAGACGGGCGCAGAGCGTGCTTTTGAACACATTTTGCAGGGTGTGCGTGGCACCCGTGTGCTCGAGGTCAATGCGCAGGGTCACCTGCAGCGCGTCATCGAAGAAACCGAACCAACCGCTGGTCAAGACATCTATCTGACTATCTGCATCGATGTCAGTCGTGTGGCACAGCAGGCACTAGCTGATGCCTTGCGCACGGCACAGTCTAACGGTTTTACCGACGCCCAAGCAGGCTCCGCGGTGGTCATGGACGTCAGAACCGGCGAAGTTCTTGCCATGGTGAACTTGCCCACCTACTACCCCGAAGAGTTCATCGACGGCATTCCGCAAGAACGCTGGGCAGAGCTGACCGACGAAGACTCAAACTTCCCCCTGACCAATCGCGCGATTTCGTCAATGTACCCACCAGCGTCGACTTTCAAGTCGTTTATGACCTTTGCGATTGTTGACAAACTACACTGGGAACCCAGCAAGTCCTTCCGCTGCGAGGGTACCTGGACGGGATTTGGCGAACAGTGGCCCTGGCGTTGCTGGCTGCGCACGGGACACGGCTGGATGGACATGTACGCCAGCACCATCCATTCCTGTGACGTCTATTTTTACGAGGCTGGACGTGCCTTTTATCTGCGCGAGGACGAAGAAATCCAGGCTGCCGCGCGTGCCTTTGGTTACGGTGAGCGTACGGGCATAGCACTGCCCGGCGAGACGCGTGGGCGTGTTCCCGACGCCGAATGGAAGGCATACTGGAACCGAGACTTCCCCGAATACCGGCAGTGGGTTCCAGGCGACACGGTGAACCTGTCCATTGGGCAGGGCGACATGCTGGCAACACCTTTGCAGCTTGCGTACTCGCACGTGCCCATTGCAAACGGCGGCACGGCGTGGCAGCCACAGATTTTGCACTCGATTCGTGACAATCGTGGCGAGATTGTCCGTGAAATGGAACCAACTCTTAGTGAAAACCAGCCAGAGTTCAGCGACCAAGCGTTCTTGATTGTGCAGCGTGCCCTGCGGCGTGTTATCACCGACGGTACGGGGCGCAGCGCCTTTCGTGGCTTTCCCATTCAGGTAGCCGGCAAAACGGGAACAGCAGAGGTCGGACGCCGAGACCCCGTAACAGGAGAGCGCGACCAGGACTCTCACGCGCTGTTTGTTGGCTACGCGCCTGCTGACAATCCGCAGTACGTTGCAGCGGTCATTATCGAGCATGCTGGCGGCGGCGGAGCCGTGGCAGGACCGGCAGTACGCCAGATTTTTGCCCATCTGTTTGGGCAAGAAGTAGAATTGGTTCTTGCAACAGACGATTCGCGCTAGGCACACGCTAGACAAACGAGAAAACAGACGAGGAAAGGTGCAGTGAGCAGATTTGACTTCATAGGTGCTTTTAACAGATGGGTGCATCCAGGGCTTCTGGTTGTGCTGGTCTTGCTTATCACCTATGGTGCTGTCTTTTTGCAGACGGCGGTACGTGGTGATGCCAGCTGGATGCGCCAAATCCAGGGCATTGTCCTGGGTCTTATCCTGATGGCAATTGCCTGGATGTTTGACTATCGCAAGCTGCAGGATTGGCTGATGCCCCTCTTTTTGATTAACATCATCCTGCTGATTTCACCGCGCCTTCCCCTGATTGGGCAGCCAACAGCAGCTGGCGTGTATCGCTCGATTGGTATAGCGGGTACCGGTATCAGCCTGCAGCCCTCAGAGCCAGCAAAAATTGCGATGATACTGCTTTTAGGTGCCATTATTGCACGCTACGGTGGCAGTATCGATAACTGGCGTACCTTTGGCAAGGTTGTTGGTCTGTCGCTGATTCCCTTTTTTGCTGTGATGACGCAACCAGACCTGGGTACGGCACTGGTCTTTATCATCATCATGCTAGGAATGCTGTTTGTCGGCGGAGCAAAAGCCCGCCATATGACGGCTCTGATAGTGGGTGGTACGGCATTAATCGCGCTGGTGTTTTGGGCAAACTCCCTAACCTATGACACCGTCAGACCGGGTGACCACCTGCTGATTCGCAACTACCAGCTGACGCGCCTGACGGCCTTTTTAGACCAAGGTGCAGCTGACCCGCATCGTGCTGGCTATGACTTAAACCAGTCGAAAATCGCCATAGGATCAGGGGGCATGACCGGCAAGGGTCTGGGCGAGGGCACCCAATCACAACTCGACTTTATTTCGGAACGCTCGACCGACTATATCTTTAGCGTACTGGGCGAAGAGACAGGCTTTGTGGGTACTACTGCTTTACTGGGGCTCTACCTCGCCTTGCTGGTCATTGCCCTTGCGATTGGTAGTACCTCCAGCGACCTCTACGGCAGTCTGCTGTGCGCGGGTATTGTCAGTATGTGGGCCTTTCAGATACTGCAAAATATTGGCATGACCATGGGACTTATGCCCATTACAGGAATCCCGCTGCCCTTTATGAGTTACGGTTTATCTGCTATTGTGACTAACATCCTTGCGTGTGGGGTTCTGTTCTCGGTGTGGAGCAGACGTCCATACCTGTCACGCACCAGAGGAGGAGCACATGAAATTACCGTTTAGTTCACTACAGAGTTCTGTCAGTACCCTACAAAAATACTCGGGTGTACTGGGCTCGCTGACGGGTGCGCCGATTTTCAAAAAAAGCTATGCGACTTTGCCCGTCCAGCCTCTCAGTTTGCTGCATCAGGCGAAATCTTACCTAGGAATGCGCAACGAAACCCTCAAGCTGGGATTGTTTGTCGATCCGCGCCTTGCTGATGCGACCATTGACTGCCTGGTGCAACTGTTCAAGCCAGCTGGCGAAAAGACACGGGTGTTAGTACATGTTATCAAAGACGAGATGAGCCTGAGCGACCATGTCAGTTATGATGCTGCCGTCTTTGTAGTTCACGGCCCAGACTGTGCGCAGCAGCTGATTGCTGCAGCACATGAGCAGGGTCTGCCAACACTGGTCGTCCTCGAAGAGGGCTTGCGCCACGACGCTGCTACTGCCTATGACATCAGCATTCTTGACGTTGCCAGTGCTCGCAAAGACGAGCTACTGACCACGCAGATGGCAAACTGGTTTGCTGACAACTTAAGCGAGCATCGTATGGCTTTAGCTGCTGATTTTGCCTTCATGCGTCCCGCCCTAGCAAGTTCGACCATTACGGCAACCGCACGCCAAAACGCGATTATTGCTGCGGTCTTTTTTGTGCCGGGGGCAGATTTGCCGGTGATGACCATGAACCAAATCAAGATGGTCTTGCAGTTGGCGTTTATCTACGGCGAGGATCTGACGCTTTCTCGCGTCGCCGAGTCTGCTGTTGTTGTCATAGCTGCTTATTCGTCGCGTGCTGCGGTGCGAACCGTGCTTGCAGGGACGTCGCGTATCTTTAACCTGCCGCTGAAATGTGCGGTTGCTTATGCATCAACACTGGCACTGGGCAAGGGTATGGAGCTGTGGCTGCAAAAAGCACCCGACATTCCTCTGCTAGAAAAACCGATTCCTAGTCTGACAGCCACCCTCGGGACACAACTTGAAACAGCAATTCCTGCCTTAAAAAAGGCACCCTTTAGGGCAGCCCTGCCACAGAATGCACAAACAAAGGATGAGAACCATGAGTGATGACATCTACATTAGCGAAGAACTGGCAAAAGAAAACGCAGCAAGGCGCGCCGCCGAGGCAGCAAAGATTGCTGCTGGTGCTGGCGATGTTGCTGTTGTGGACGAGGCTCTTCTTGAAGAAGCGCAGCAAACTCCCTACCATCAAAGCCAGCCCTTTCAGGGGAAAGTTGCCTATCAGGGGCAGGAATACAAGCCAACGTCGAGCGAATTCGAGTCAAAGGTTTCCTGGGCACTGGTGATTGGCTGTCTGTTATTTATAATGCTTGCAACAATGATGTGCGTTGGTATTATGACGCTTGCCATCTGGTAGCAGGAAATTCGGGGGAAGGTAAAGGTAGAGAGCGTGTCGGGATTTGTAGGATTTACCAAAGAACTGACTAACAGAGAAGCAGTGCTTGATGCAATGCTTGCAGCGATTGCTCACCGAGGACCCGATAGCAGCGAGACCTACCTTGATGACTATCTGGCACTGGGTTTTGGGGGGCTGCAGGTCAGCGACCAGACAGATGCCACGCGCCCCGTTTTTAACGCTGCGGCAGACAAGCTGATTGTATTGGACGGTCAGATATACAATCATCAAGACCTACAAGCACAGTTGATTGACCAGGGTCACCGCTTTACGACCACTACTGCCGCCGAGGTCGTATTGGCTGGCTATGAGCAGTATGGACCAGATGTGCTGGACAAACTCCGCGGCATGTGGGCATTTGTCATCTATGACCTAAAAACCCGCGAGCTGTTTGGCGCAAGGGATTACTTTGGCATCAAGCCGCTGTACTACCATATCTGTGACGGTGCCCTGCTGTTTGCCAGCGAAATCAAGGCATTCGCCCAGCACCCCAACTTTACACCACAGCTTAACACCGCTGTACTGGGGACCTACCTCAACTTTGGCTTTGTGCCAGGTACTGACACCCTCTTCAAAAACGTATTCAAGCTCGCCCCTGGTTCTTACTTTCAGTTCAGGGACCCTCAGTTCAGAGAGGAGAGGCTGACCACTACTGCCTATCACTGCCATACTTTTGCGCCCGACTACAGCAAGAGCTTTGACTACTGGGTACAGCAGATTAGCAGCACCCTCAAAGACAGCCTGCGTTGCCACCAAACAGCAGAGGTCGCGATAGGTAGCTTTTTGTCGAGTGGTGTTGATTCGAGCTATATGGCAAAACTGAGCAATGACATCAGTCCCACAAAAACCTTCAGTGCAGCATATGCCGAGGACCAGTACAGCGAGCTGCCTTTTGCCCGTGACTTTGCGCGCCGCTACAATCTGGAAAACTACGCTGCAGAAATCACCAGTGACAGCTACTTTTCTGTCGTCGAAAAGGTTGTGTATCACCTGGATGAACCGCTGGCAGACCCATCTTGTCTGTCGCTGTACTTTGTCTGCAACAAAGCAAGTCAGCAGGTCAAAGCGGCATTTTCTGGTGAGGGAGCAGACGAACTATTTGCAGGCTACAATCCCTATCGCGATGGCTTGCGGATGGACAACTACCAAAAAGTTCCCCTCTCACTCAGAAAATGTGTAGCAGCGGCAGCAGGTATTTTGCCAAACGCCACGCCAGGAAAGGACTTCTTTATTCGCGGAGCAAAGCCCATTGAACAGAGATATTTCCAGGCAGGAAACTTTATCTTTGACCCGCAAGAACTGGACAAGGTACTGCTTGACAACAACAGCATCACACCAAAAGAAGTAGTCGCACCCTTTTACGCGCAGACTCTTGGTGCAGAAACGGTCAGCAGAATGCAGGCTGTTGACTTAAATGTCTGGGCTACAGGTGACATCTTGCTAAAGGCCGACAAGATGAGTATGGCAAATTCTCTCGAGATAAGGACGCCCTTTCTTGACAGAGAGGTGTCAAAGCTAGCAGGGCAGATACCAGCAAAAGACAAGGTGTCGCGCTCTGACACAAAGATATCCTTGCGGGCAGCTGCACGCCGTGACATTGATGATGCCACCGCCAGCAAAAAGAAGTTAGGCTTTCCTGTGCCTTTGCGTGATTGGCTGCGCAAAGAAAAGTACGTCCAGCAGATCAGAGAGGCCTTTAGCAGCGACGTGGCAGGGCAGTATTTTGACACTGCTTATCTGAACCAGCTAATCGACGACCATCAGTCGAATGCGGCAGATACCTATCGCAAGGTATGGGCTGTGTATATTTTCTTGGTATGGCATGAAACATTCATAGCGCAGACAAGCGATACAGCCTGACAAAAAGCAGCAAAAAGCTTCTTTTTTGGGGGGGAAAGAGTAAGGCAGAGAACTACTTTTGGCGCGATTTTTAAGCATTTCAGGGGATTTGCTGCTTAATGGTTATTTCAAGAATGGCTAATTCTGTGGTATCATAAATGTGAAGCAATCTGTAGCATTTAGTAAGGGATTATCTAACCGGCCGTCATATAGGTTGCCTAGCAAAATGTGATGTCGTCGGATTTAGAAAGGCTCTGAAGTATTATGCTTATTACTCGTAGAACTGACTATGCAATTAGAATCATGCGTGCGATTGCCGAAAACGGCTCTGGCAAACCAATCTCGGTGCGTGAAATCGCTCAATGTGATGCGATTCCCTATCAGTTTGCGCGCCGCATTACCTATGACCTAGCCAATGCTGGTCTGGTCAAGGTGACTCGTGGTGCCCGTGGTGGTGCCGAACTTTCGCGTCCAGCAAACCAGATTTCGCTGCTTGACATAATCATCGTTGGACAGGGCAAGCCCATCTGCTCGCGCTGTGCAAAAGAAGAGGGTTGGTGCGAAAACGAAGCATCCTGTGCTGTCAAGACAGCACTCCAAGAACTGGACGTCATTGTTAATGACTATCTGGGTAATCTGGTGCTGAGTCAGGTCATCCGTCCTGTCGCAAAGCGTCCCAATCCCGCTACCACAAGCTCTGCTGCCAAATCTGCCGCCACGCCAGCCGACTGACTGTGCGCCTAAAAAGGATAGCGAGCATCGGGAAAAACGTAGCGTAGCTGCTAGTTTAAGGTATACAATTGCTGCTATGAAACAAGAACAGCTGCGCAACATCGCGATTATTGCTCATGTCGACCATGGCAAAACGACCCTGGTCGACCGCCTGCTGCAAACAGCGGGTGTCTTTCGTGACAATCAAGAGGTCGCAGAACGTGTTTTGGACAGTGGCGACCAAGAACGCGAACGCGGCATCACCATCTTTGCGAAAAATATCTCGATTCGCTATCAAGGGGTAAAAATCAATGTTATTGACACGCCTGGTCACGCTGACTTTGGGGGAGAGGTAGAGCGTGTCCTGCGCATGGCAGACGGCTGCCTGCTGCTGGTCGATGCCCTTGATGGACCAATGCCTCAGACGCGTTTTGTGCTGAAAAAAGCACTAGAGAATCACCTGAAACCGCTGGTTGTCATCAACAAAATCGACCGTGATGGTGCTCGTCCTCACGAAGTACTTGACGAAGTGTTCGAGCTAATGCTTGACCTGGGGGCAAACGACGAGCAGCTGGATTTCCCTGTTATTTACGCCAGTGCGCTTAACGGTTATGCGCGCCGCGAACCAACAGACAACAACCAAGATTTTGCGCCTTTGCTTGATACTATTATCAGCTGTATTCCTGCTCCTGACGTTGACACAGAAGGACCAGTTGCCCTGCAGATTTGCCAGATTGATTACTCCAATTATCTGGGGCGCATTGGTGTTGGTCGCCTGTTCTCGGGTACCTTAAATCAGGGCGACCGTCTGCAGATTATAAAGAACAGCGGTGAAAATTTTACCGCGACAGCAAAGCAAGTCTTTGTGTTCGAGGCCTTGGGGCGCGAAGAAACGCAGCAGGCACGCGCTGGTGATATCGTTGCTGTTGCCGGTGTCGAAGACTGCGACATCGGGGATTTGTACACCAGCATTGGACAGACAGTTGATGTCGACCCCATCGAGGTCGAAAAACCAACGATGTCAGTTGTCTTTGAGGCATCGACCAGTCCTCTGGTGGGGCAAGAGGGCGAAATCGTTGGTGGTCGCCAGCTAAAAGAACGTTTGCTAAGAGAGGCAGAGTCCAATATCTCGATGCAAATTAGCGAGACGGAAGACAAGCGGGGAATGACGGTCGCCGGTCGTGGCGTGCTGCACCTATCTGTTCTGATGGAGACCATGCGCCGCGAGGGTTTCGAGTTTCAGGTCGGTCGTCCTCAGGTGGTATTTGGCAGTGCAGCAGACGGTTCGCG
Source organism: Coriobacteriia bacterium (assembly GCA_009779395.1). Classification (GTDB taxonomy): domain Bacteria; phylum Actinomycetota; class Coriobacteriia; order WRKU01; family WQUG01; genus WQVN01. The sequence goes on along the minus strand of WREJ01000001.1, from coordinate 16,832 downwards.
TACCGAGCCCATCGAGCTAGCCGTTGTTGATGTTCCCAGTGATTATACGGGCAAGGTCATTGAAATCTTTGGTTCTGCCGGCGGCGAGATGACCGACATGGTTCAGCGTGATAACAACGTGTATCTGCAGTTCAAGATTCCGTCACGCGGCATGATGGGTCTGCGCGCACGCCTGCTGAATGCCACACGCGGCGAAGCAATACTCTTCCACACTTTTTCAGAGTACGGTCCTTATCGCGGACCGCTAAAGGGACGACAAAATGGCTCGCTGATTGCCCTGTCCTCTGACAAGGCGGTTGCCTACGCGCTGGATTCGCTGCAGCAACGCGGTACGCTGTTTATCAGCCCAGGTGAGCAGTGCTACGAGGGCATGATCATCGGCGAGGCGGCGCGTCGTGGTGATTTGATGGTCAACGTTGCCAAAGCAAAACAGCTGACCAACATTCGTGCAGCTGCTGCTGACAAACAAATACTGCTTGCGCCACCACTGCGTTTTACCCTCGAAGAAGCACTAGAATACATCGAAGATGACGAACTGGTCGAGGTAACGCCCCAGTCAATTCGCCTGCGCAAACGCCTACTGAACGAAGTCGATCGCAAGCGCGCACGCAGCAAAGCACAAGCAAGCTAGCGCGAAAAAGCCGCTACGTGCTACTATTTATAAACGGACGGAACATAATCGAAGGAAGTGATGGGTATGGGTGGCAAATTTCTAGCTGGCGGCATTATTGGTGCTGTGATTGGTGTCTTGTTCGCGCCAAAAGCAGGTACCGAGACGCGCGCTTTTATCAAAGAAAAGGCTCAGGCCTACATGGATAATGCCGATGTCATGAGCGATAACGTTCGTGACCGGGCGGTAGAGTTGTATTCCACAGCCTCGGATTACGCAGGAGATGCGACCGCACAGCTTAAGGGAAAAATCGACGTTGCGCGCGACCGTATTTCTGATGCCGTAGCCGAGCGCGCACAGGATGCCGATGTCGCTGACGCTGCTGTGGCAGACGGCTCTGCTGACAAGACCTAGCAGTGTTTGCAACGCTGATTTACCTGCAAAAGACCTTGATTGGAAGCTCTGGATCTTAAAGACCGTACACGGGGGGAACGTTTTCGAGCTCACTCAAAGCGTTCCCTTATTCAATATGCACTATTTACGCTTACCTGCTTTATTCTTGCTCTGCTTGTGGCACCGCATGTGCTGCGTTTTCCCGTAGACGTCAGCCTGAATGGACGTGCTCTGAAAATACCCTACGGGACAACTCTGGGTGAAGTTGCCCATAAATATCTTGAACCACGGCAGCTGTACGGTGATTTGCTTGCTGTGGATGGCAGTGTGCTAGAAGAACAGGGTGGCGAGCCGCCGATTTTTGTTGTTCGCACAAAGGAGCGCGATGCGAGTGCGCCCATTCGTTCTGCGACCGACATTAATGTGCGCCGCGGAGACGACGTGCGAGAAGACATCGCCGAAGAGGCATCTGAAGTCAAGCCAGGATTTACCCGACGAGGGACAGGTCCATTTGGGCAGGTCGTCGATGCTGGTCAGATTGGTGTGACCGTGCGTCTGTATGGCGCGATTTCAGAAATCGAAGTCGCCGTCGAGCAGCGCGTGGCAATGCGTGACGTCGAAGTCCAGTTTAGTTCGTTTGGCAAAAGCAGCCCCAAGCTGATTGCTCTGACCTTTGATGATGGACCGCATCCGCAATACACGCCAGAAGTGCTACGCCTGCTTTCCGCCGCAGAGGTACCAGCGACCTTTTTTCTGACGGGCAGTCAGGTGTCGCGCTACCCAGAGGTTGCGCAACAAATAGCAGCGGCAGGGCATCAGATTGCAAATCACAGCTACAGTCATAGGGATTACCGTGAACTAAGCCTTGAAGAGGTGCGTCGTGACCTGCAAAGATCGCAAAACATCATCGAGACAGCTACGGGTGTGCGTCCTACCTGGGTACGTCCTCCCTATGGTCTGACCAACAGCACGGTCTTTGCGCTGCTGGGGTCAGAAAACCTCATGTTTGCTCACTGGAACCTCGACCCAGTGGATTGGCGCAGACCTGGCGCGTATCTTATCGCAGAACGTGTCATGCAAAATGCTGCCCCTGGTTCGATAATTCTGCTGCACGACGGCGGAGGAGACCGCAGCCAAACCGTTCAGGCTGTTGCTTTGATTGTTAATGTACTGCAAGCAGAGGGATTTGAATTTGTGACGGTAGAGGAAATGTACCGCCAAAGTAAGTAAAAAGAGCGCATCCAGGTGGTCGAGATTTGTGCTGAAATAAAAATCGGAAAGCGCAGCGTAGTATCAACTGTCAGGGCGCATCCAGACGGTCAGAATCTAGGAGGCTTGAAAAACCAAAAATGCTAAGTGTACTAAGCTACTCGTGTATTTTTGGTTTTTCAAACGACACCGAGTCTGACCGTCTGGTGCGCTCTGAGGTTACATCATGCCGCCCATACCACCCATATCAGGCATTCCAGGCATACCAGCAGCGCCAGCAGGCTCGGGGATGTCGGTTACGGTTGCCTCGGTTACCAGTACCAGACCAGCTACCGATGCAGCGTTTTGCAGCGCGCTACGGCTGACCTTTACGGGGTCGATGATGCCCATTTTTAGCATGTTGCCATAGACGCCGCTTTCTGCGTTCAGGCCTTCGCCGACTGCCAGGTCTTTGACCTTCTCGACAACAACGCTGCCTTCAAATCCAGCGTTTGCTGCAATAGCACGCAAAGGAGCATTCAGTGCACGGCGTACGATGTCAACGCCAACTAGCTCGTCAGCGTCAAGACCCGCGATGTTGTCCAAAGCAACAGCTGCGTTGACAAAGGCAACGCCACCACCAGAAACGATTCCTTCTTCAACAGCGGCGCGTGTTGCCTGCAAAGCATCCTCGACGCGCAGTTTCTTTTCTTTCAGCTCGACTTCGGTAGCAGCTCCTACCTTGATGACAGCTACACCACCTGACAGTTTTGCCAGACGTTCTTGCAGCTTTTCACGGTCAAAGTCGCTGTCGCTGTTGGCAATCTCACCCTTGATGCGATTGACGCGACCGGTGATTTCATCCTTGGTTCCGGCACCGTCAATAATGGTCGTGGCTTCCTTGGTCACCTTAACGGTCTTTGCTCGACCAAGTGACGACAGCTCAGCATTTTCTAGGGTCAGACCCAATTCCTCGGTAATAACCTGACCGCCAGTGATGACAGCAATGTCTTCTAGTTGTGCCTTGCGGCGGTCCCCAAAGCCAGGTGCCTTGACCGCAACTGCGCTAAAGGTTCCGCGCAACTTGTTCAGTACCAGTGTCGCCAAAGCTTCACCCTCGACGTCTTCTGCGATAATCAACAGTTGCTTGCCTGCCTGCATGACCTTTTCAAGCAGCGGCAGCATCTCTTGTACGTTGGTGATTTTCTGATTGATAATCAAAATCAGCGGGTCAGTCAGTACAGCTTCCATGCGGTCGGTGTCGGTGACCATGTAGTGTGACAGGTATCCCTTGTCAAACTGCATACCCTCAACAGTTTCGATGTCGATGCCAAAGGTCTGGCTCTCCTCGACAGTGATGACTCCGTCTTTGCCGACAACATCCATGGCTTCAGCGATTTTCTCGCCAATAATAGCGTCACCAGCAGATATAGTACCAACATGAGCGATGTCTTCTTTGCCGCCAACAGCTTTGGAGTTGTCCTTGATAGCATTCACAGCAGCAACGACAGCAGCGTCAATACCACGACGCAGCGCAAGGGGGTTTGTGCCAGCGCTGACGTTGCGCAGACCCTCGTCAACAATAACTGATGCGAGCAGCGTTGCCGTTGTCGTACCGTCACCAGCAACATCATTGGTCTTTACGGCAACTTCTTTGACCAGCTGAGCACCCATGTCCTCGATGCTGTCGTCCAGGTCAATCTCGCGCGCAATAGTCACGCCGTCATTGGTAATGGTCGGTGCGCCGAATTTCTTCTCCAACACAACGTAGCGACCCTTTGGTCCCAGCGTCACCTTGACCGCGTCTGCTAGCTTGCCAACGCCTGCCGCCAAGCCATGTCGCGCCTCTTCGTTAAACTTGATATCTTTAGCCATTAGTTTATCTCTCTCCTTTTACCTTCAGAAGTTTTAATGCAGAGTCTGTCCATTAATCCTGCACAACGGCATAGATTTGGTCTGACTTTAAAATGATGTATTCCATGTCGTCAAGCTTGACCTCGTTGCCGCCGTACTTGCTGTAAATGACGGTGTCACCTACGGCAATGTCGACAGGAATGCGGTCGCCAGCTTTGTTAAACTTGCCAGCACCAACGGCTAAAACTTCGCCGCGTTGTGGTTTTTCGCTTGCACTGTCGGGCACGTACAGCCCACTTTTTGTCTGCGTTTCAGCAGCAGCTTGCTTGACAATGACATTGTCGCCAAGTGGCTTCAATTTCACGGTAGTCCTCCTTTTACGGTCACGATATCTTCCTCTGCGCCTTGGTGCTTAGCACTCAGAAGAGGCTAGCACGCAAACGCTCAAAGTATTGTAGCAGACTATTGCCAAGTAGTGGACAGACTCCGCCCCTTATTTCGCCCCCTATTACTCCAAAGGCCGCTTGCGAAATCAGTGTTCTGCCGTCACGTGCTGTGATACACTGATGGCATTGTTTTATGTTTGTTTTTACACACCTTATAAAAGGGGGAACCATGCCTGTTTTAAAGCGGGAAGAGGTAAAGGTACCGGCCGGCGTTTCTGCCGAGGCGCGCGAGACCTACCTTGATAACTATTTAAAGGCTACACGCGGTACGGGGCGTCTGATGCTCTTTGCCTGTGATCAGAAAATCGAGCACCTGAATGATGACTTTTATGGCGAGGGAATTGATCCTGCTGACGCACTTCCCGACCATCTGTTTCAGATTGGCGACCAGGGCGTAATTGGTGTTTTGGCAGGTCAGCGCGGTCTGGTGGCAGCCTATGCGGCAGACTATCCCGACATTAACTATCTGATAAAGGTGAACTCAAAGACACATCTGGTTAAAAAAGACCAGGACGACCCCTATTCGCCCCAGCTTCATTCTTTCGAGGCAATTCTCGAACTGATTAATAACGGTGTCAACGTTGTGGGTATTGGCTATACCATCTATATTGGTTCAGAATACGAATCACAGATGATGGCAGAGGCAGGAGAGCTTATCGCACAGGCTCATGCAGCGGGACTGATTGTCTGTCTGTGGGTGTATCCACGCGGCAAGGCTGTTGCGGACGAAAAAGACGCGCATCTGTTGGCAGGGGCAGCGGGTACAGCACTGTGTTTGGGTGCCGACTTTGTCAAGGTCAACCCACCCAATGCCAAAGATGGACAGACTCCCGCACAGCTGCTGCATCAGGCTTCTATGGCAAGTGGTCGCTGTGGTTTGGTTTGTGCTGGTGGCTCGACCGTTGATGCACAGACCTTCCTGACCCAGCTGTACCAGCAGATTCATGTGGGTGGCGCGCGCGGTAATGCAACGGGGCGCAACATTCACCAACGCTCGCTTGCACAGGCAGTGCGGCTGACAAAAGCAATCAGTGCCATTACGCTGGCAGACGCCGAGGTCGCAGAAGCACTCGCTATTTTTGAGGGGGACGCAGATTTCACCCTCTAGGGACAGACTGTTTGCAGAAATACAAGAGCTCGGGCGCGACCTATTCGTGTCCGGGCTTATCTCTTCACATGGCGGCAACATCAGTGTGTTAGATAGGGCGGAGCATTCCGTCCATATCACCCGCAGCGGCTGTGCTTTGGGGCGCTTGCGCGCAGACGACATTGTTACTGTTGGCTACCAGGTTCCTGCAGCAGATGACACGGCAGCACGTGCTGCTGACAGCCGCGCGTCGGTAGAACTAGTCGTACACCGTGCGCTGTACCACGCGCTGCCCGACATTTCTGCGGTGGTCCACACTCACTCGCTGTATACAACACTGCTGTCTTTGCGACATGACTCTATTAAGCCGCTCGACAGCGAGGCGCAGCACTTTATACCGCGCGTACCAGTTCTAGATGTGGCCCGTACAATCGCTTCTGCAGAGGTCGCGCAGCTACTTCCCCAGCTAATGGCACAGACAGATTGCCCCATAGCTGTCGTGCGCGGACACGGGCCTTTTTCAGTCGGCGCAAGTTTGCAGGACGCCTGGCACTGGGTGTCGGTCTTGGAAATGTCAAGTAAACTGCTAGTCGAATACGCCCGCTAGTGTATTACCTACTGTCTTTTTTCGCGGGTGCGCTTATTACCGCCATGGTTACCAGCAATGGTGCCCTGGCAAGTCACTACGGGATTTATACGGGTGTTGTGCTGGTTCACATTATTGGACTTACGGCTAGCTCGTTGATTATGCTGCTGCGGCGTCAGTCACCCTTTAAGCAGCGTGCTGCCTTTCCGCTGTATTTGGGTGGCGGCATCGGTGTGATAACCGTTATCTCGAACAATATTGCCTATGGCATCATCAGCATTTCTGCGATTATGGCACTTATCTTGCTGGGGCAAAGCATTCTAGGGCTTGCCGTTGACCAGTTTGGTCTTATGGGAATGCCCAAACACCCCTTCAAAAGCAGCAAACTGATTGGTCTGGTCTTTATCATTGCAGGTATCGTTGTCATGATTGACACCTTTAATCTGCTGGCTGTTGTTGTGTCAATCGCAGCAGGTTTTTGCATTATTGTGTCACGTACCCTAAACGCAAAGCTGGCACAGGAAGCCAATACGCTGACCAGTGTGTACTTTAACAACCTTGTCGGTCTGATTGTCTCGGTCAGCGCGTTTTTGCTGCTGGGACGCGCAGAGCTTGCGCAGACAACAACTTTTGACCCCAATATTTTGCTGTATCTGGGCGGCATAATGGGCATTGGCGTGGTGCTAAGCTGCAATGTTGCCGTCATCAAGGTTCCCGCTTTTTACCTGACCCTGCTGATGTTTATCGGCCAAGTCTCTGCTGCAGTTATCTTTGACCAGGTACTGGCGGGCAGCTTTAACCCCATGCTACTTGCAGGTGGTTTGCTGGTTAGTTGTGGCTTGGGCATAAACCTAATACTGGATAATCGCAAGGGTAATCCCAAACAACATAAGGCATGAGCTTTCCAAGGAGAGCAGGTCCATTATGCTAAAATTTTTTCTTGACTAAAACAACGCATCTTATCCGCAAAAAGTGACTAAGTAAAGGGACGATTGTGACCGCTGAACAAGCAAATACCACTACATTTCAAAGGTATCCTCGAAAAATTAAATTGCTGCTTGTTGTAGCAACGATGCTTCTTTTTGCCCTGCCCTTTTTTGCAGCAGCAAATTCGGCGGCAGTTCAGTCAGTGCTTGAACCAGTAACAACACAGGTAGCAGAAATCCTTTCTGCAGGCGATACTTTTTCTGCAGCTGACAGCTCTGCTGTGCTGGAAACGGGAATATCATCCTTTGATTCTTTGGATATCCATCCAGAAGCAAGGACCTTTTCTGCAGGAGCTCAGCACTCCCTTGCTATCAGTGCAGACGGCACCCTCTGGGCATGGGGACTTAACACAAATGGCCAAACAGGACTCGGTACGACAACAGGCAATCAAACAACACCGGCACAGGTAGGTACTGCCACTAACTGGATACAGGTGTCTGCCGGACATATACATTCCAATGCCATCAGATCAGACGGCACCCTCTGGGCATGGGGAGCTGGTGGAAATGGCCAAACAGGACTCGGCACAACAACAGGCACTCAAACAACACCAGCACAGGTAGGTACTGCCACTAACTGGACACAGGTGTCTGCAGAACAGAGCCACTCCCTTGCCATTAGATCAGACGGTACGCTCTGGTCATGGGGATTTAACGCAAATGGCAGAACAGGACTAGGTATTAGCTCACTGACCAATACCCTCGTACCTACACAAGTAGGAATTGACACTACCTGGTCACAGGTATCTGCAGGAGAGTCGTACTCCCTTGCTCTGCGATCAGATGGCACGCTCTGGGCATGGGGATCTAACGAAAATGGCCAAACAGGACTGGGCATTACGGCAGGCGATCAAACAACACCTGCGCAGGTAGGTACGGTTACTAACTGGACGCAGGTATCTGCAGGAGCTAATCACTCCCATGCTATCAGATCAGACGGCACACTCTGGGCATGGGGAACTAACGCAGACGGCAGAACAGGACTGGGCACTACCACAGGCAATCAAACAACACCGCTGCAAGTAGGCACTGCTAGCGATTGGCTGTTGGCTGATGTTTCCACGATGGGCATTCATTCCCTTGCCATGAAAACAGACGACTCTTTGTGGACATGGGGAACTAATAACCATGCTCAACTCGGCAAGGGGATCACCACAACATCTGGTCAGGGTGCTGGTACCAATAACTGGATTCCCTGGAGAATAGCAGCGTCGCCTGTTCCGCAAAGTGCTATTAACTGGCTACCTTCTGCTGTTGCTGCTGGCAGTGCAACGACACCCTACAGTGGCAGACAAAACGTAACTCCTGACTGTACGCCACATATCATCATACGTTTCGACCGGCAAATGTGTACTGAACCTACATCTCTCGGTACTATTGAAGTAAGCAACGGTGCTACGGTAGATGTCGCAAACGGCAGCTGGTCAAGTAGTGTCATTGGAGGGGTGACTGTTCCCAATTCAGTCTTTAGCGCAGACCTTGACTTGCGTGCAACAGATACTCTGCATACGGTAGTAGCCTCAGGCTTTCGTGATGCTTCCTTAGGCGACGTCATGTATCCACACGGTACCGGGCCAGGCGGAGCATACCCCAACACGGTATGGACTTTCACCACAGGAGAAGTTCCTATACCTGTTGTCGTTATGGATGTCGAACCAAAGGGACATGAAATTCCTGCCAGCGCGCAACACCTCTACATTGTTTTTGACCAGCTGATTAGCCAAACAAACCCAGAAAGACAGATAACCCTTAGCTGGACAGAGGCAGGTGTTGAGCAGACACATATTCTTGATTTGAGTACCGCGCAGTGGTGCACTGATAATTCGATACTGACCGTAGCCTTGCCTGTCTTAAGGCCTGCCACGACTTATACCGTGCTCATAGAGGGCTTTATGTCAACAAGCGGTGTCTTTATGACAGGTCCCTTTACGCATACCTTTACGACAGAAACAGTCGAGCTTGACCTTGCAATCACCAAAAACCTATTGATGCCTGTAGGTACCACGATTCCTCAGGTAGACTTTGTCTTTAACATCGAGGCTTATAGCTACAACGGAGACTCGTCTGCAGCAGAAATGGCAGATATGCCAGCCTTAAGCGTGACTCCGCTTACTTTCAGCACGGCAGATACAGGGACAGCAGACGGTGACACACTAACACTCACACAAATTTCTGAGTTCCTGCTAAGAAACGAAATGCCCTTTCCTTTTGCAGGACTCTTTGTCTATCGCATCAGCGAGGCAGATAATACCTTCACCAATACTGACACAGAAACCATGCTATTTGACCCGACGGTCTACCAAATTACCTTCCAGGTCGAAAACATGCCCGCACCGGCACCAACAAATAGCCTTTTTGTCAGTGCAATTTTCTTGCAGCGCGTAGTAGATGGCGTTCCAGGGGACAAGATTGACATTAGCGATAACCTGACAGATGCACTGACTTTTACTAACATATTCGTCAGAAATCACGATAACGATGACCCGCTTGACCCAAATGTCGCAGGAGGACTGCGCATCTCAAAAGCAGTTGAAGGAGTACTAGCAAACCAAACACGCTTCTTTGACTTTGACCTTGGTATATGGGTGCCCTCTGTCCTCACCTCACCCACAGGCTACAGGGCATACGTAGTAGACAGCCTAAACAACACGGTTGTTACAACAACAGATAACGGAACAATCGCAGGAAGTAGTGACAACGGCGCCTATCTGTTCTTTAGTAGTGGTGCAACACAGACAGTCAGCTTGCGTCATGGTCAGACACTTGTTTTTGTTGGTACTCACGTAGGTGCCAGATATTCTGTGACAGAACAAGCAGTGACTGACTTTATGCCTTCGGTAGTTCTTGTAAGCAATGGTCAGCCAGTAAGTATTACTAACCCCGACATGCCAAACACGACTCTGACCGTGCCGATGCAAATACTTGGCGAAGCTGCAAACAGAGCAGACTTTACCAACATCACCATCTTTGTGCCCCCATCAGGATTTGATACAGGTGCCTTTGGCATGGCATTGCTGCTTGCAGCGATTGTTGCACTGGCAGTGATAGTGACTGCTGCAAAATACGGCAAACGCACAGCACAGCTACCGTTGATGCACTAAGCATCAAATATCTGGCATAGAGCGCACCAGGCGACCGGCTTTGCATGTCTGGATACACTCTCATGATCTAGCTTTGCTATAATGGACGCTGCTAATTTACAGGGAAAGGGATTGTCTATGTCAGGTGAATTGACGGGCGGTGCGGTACATATTGCTTTAGATGTGCTGGCCGATTTAGCGGGATATTCCGCGTTGGAGAGTTATGGCGTTGTTGGAATGGCCGCCCCTACTTTGCGTGATGGACTGGTACAACTTTTGCCGGCACAGAAACTGCGCAAGGGTGTCAAGATTGCAAACTCACTCGATGCGGGCGGAGAAGCGATTCCTGACCAGGTCGAGGTTGACCTGTTTGTTGTTATCGAATACGGTACCCAGCTTGCAGAAGTTTCGCGCAACTTGGCTGACCGTGTGCGCTATACCTTGACATCAATGACCGACGTTGTGGTAAACCGTGTTGATGTACACGTACTTGAGGTGAAAGTACGTCAGGGGGCGTAACATGGACACAAATATTACCAACGTGGCGGTGCTGCCAGCACGAGCCCTTGTTGCTGGTGCTGCCGCTGCCCTCAAAGAACGCGTTGAAGAAGTCAATCGCCTGAATGTTTTTCCCGTTCCCGACGGCGACACGGGCATCAATATGTCACTGACCCTTGATTCTGTTGTCAGTGATTTGTCAAAGCTGCCAGAAAACGCCAGTATGGCAGAGTTGTGCAAAGCAGCGACTCATGGCTCGCTGATGGGCGCACGGGGAAATTCGGGCGTCATTTTGTCCCAGATAGTTCGCGGCATCTGTGAAGGTCTGGTTGCCTCCGAAGGGTTTGACCCCGTAGAGCGTCTGGCAACAGCCTTTGAAAAGGCAAAAGAGGTTGCCTATCAGGCCGTGCGCAAACCAGTTGAGGGCACCATGCTGACCGTTGTCACCGACATGGCAAAAGCAGCGCGTGCTGCAGCAGATGCCGGTCTTGACTTTCAGACAGCATTAGACGGTGTGTCGGCGGCGGCGCACGAATCGGTCAGGCGCACGCCCGACCTGCTGCCCGTGCTAAAAGAAGCAAATGTAGTCGATGCTGGCGGTTTTGGGCTGGTCATTGTCTACGATGCTTTTGTAGCACTTCTATTGGGTCGCGAGGCGGCAGACATCGAACACTTTGACCCTGCTAGCGGCAGCGACCTGCAGGTAGTGCCCGTTGACGACTGGAACGACGACGAGTTCCTCTATTGCACCGAGTTCCTCTTTTTTGATAGCAGCAATAGCTTTGACAAAGAAGTTGCGCTTGACTATCTAGCGACGGTGGGCGGCAGCGAACTTATCGTTGGCGCGGGCAATCAGTTCAAAGTACACGTCCACACCAACGACCCTGCGGTGATTCTTGCTCATTTCTTAGCTGATGGCGAGCTGGCAGAGGTAAACATCCATAATATGAAACAGCAACAAGAAAAGCAGCAAGAATCTCAAGGTGGTAGTGCGGCAGCAGCTATCGAACACAAGGCGGTTGCTACTATTGCCGTGGCTCCCAGTGATGGACTGGCGAATATCTTGTTATCCCTAGGTGTTGACAGCGTCATTACGGGCGGACAGACCATGAATCCTTCCACCCAAGACTTTATCGATGCCGCAGCAAAACTTTCTGCTGACAACTTTATTTTCTTGCCCAACAACAAAAACATCGTCATGGCAGCACAGGCAGCGGCAACTGCTTTGCCGGTTCCGGCTGCGGTGGTTCCCACAATTAACGTGCCTTCGGCCTTTTCTGCCATGCTGGTCTTTGACCCGGGCATGAGTGACCTAGACGACCTTGCGCAAGAAATGCTCGAAAGTGCCGAAGAAGTGCGCTGCGGCGAGATTACGACTGCCATCAAAGACTCGCAGGCGGCAGATGTTGGCGCGATTGCCTGTGGCGACATTATTGGCATTGTAGATGCAAAAAATATTGTGGCAAAGGGTGCGACCATCGAAGAGGTTGCCCTAGCATTGCTGCCAAAACTGGGTGCTGGTGACTGCGAAAACCTGACCGTCCTTGCAGGTGAGGACTACTCTGACCAGGCTCTTGCTGCTTTGCTCGAGCAAATTGCTGCAGAGTGGCCTCAGCTTGAAATTGATAGTCAGCGTGGCGACCAGCCGCTCTATCCTCTACTATTGGCATGTGAATAGGAGTCTCTTGTGGCAGCAAAACTTACTAACAATCAATCGAAGATCGCCATCATCACTGACGGCGGCTGCGACCGCACGGGTCCCGAGGGGCAAGAATGTGGCTTTGATATAGTGCCTATTCCCCTGGTATTTCCTGATGGTACTGCCTCGAGCTCTGATGATTTTGGCGTGCGGGATTTCTGGGAACGACTGTTAAGCGATTACAACAGCCTACCAAAAACCTCACAGCCTACGCGCTTTGCCTATGACCAAAAGATTCAAGAGGCGGCCGACGCTGGCTATGAGGCAGCCCTAATTATTACCCTGTCGACGGGGCTTTCTGCTACCCATGATGTTGCTCTTTTTGCGGCAGAGAACGCACCCATTCCTACTAAAGTTGTCGATTCACGTATCGTGACCTGGCCGATGGTTGTTTTGTGCCAGTCAGCTGTCAAGGGCGCAAACGCAGGACTGGACTTGGATGAATTAGTACAGTATGTCGAGGCTGTCCGTGACACCATGAGTTTGCTGATGGTCTTTGACACCCTCGAGTATCTGGTGCGTGGTGGGCGTGCCGGTCGCACGGCAGGACTCGTGGCATCAGCATTAGACATCAAGCCAATTTGCACCTTCGAAGACGACGGCGTTATAGATTCGGTGAAAAAGACACGCGGGCGCAAAAAGGCTTTCCAGACAATTCCCAAACTGATTGGCGAGCGTTACAGCGACACGGGTGATGTACACTACATGATACTTTTCGCTGACAACCCAGCACAGGGGGATGAACTACACGACGAACTGAAAAAGGCGAATCTGCCGGGCACCTTTACGGGTACGGGGCAGATTGGCATTGTCGTCGGCATCTACTGTGGTCCCGGCACGACAGCCAGCTTGCATTGGCGAGACCTTGACCCGCTCGACTTCAAACAGTAGTGGTCAGACTCCTCCACGTGACCCCGCACGGCGATTGCTCGGGTGGGGACAGCCTGCTCATACAGCGCGTTTTGTTAATGCGGCGCGCGCACAGCAGCTTGACACCTTAGGCATTCAGCGTATTGGCGACCTGCTGTATCACGTACCCTATCGTTATCTAGATTTGACCAGCACAGCACAGCTAGGGCTGCTAAAGACGGGGGACGCGACCGTTGTGGGAACGGTCTACGAGGTCACGCGGCGCACAACACACAGTCGCGGACGCAGTACGGGTCGTCGTCAACTGACCATCACCGAGGTCACACTGACCGACGGCACGGGCACCCTCATTGGGGTCTGGTTTAACCAACCCTGGGTCGCGCGCAGCTATCGCAAGGGACAAACGCTGGCGTTTTCTGGCGAAGTCAAACTGCGCAACGGCCTCAAGCAAATCATTCAACCCTTTGTCGAGAAAATCGCTGATGCAGCAGACGAGGAGGGCGCAGAGCAAGCGGAGGAGTGTGACCAGCACTCCTATGACGCTAGTAGCAATCGCAGCACTGCCAACATGGGGCGAATTTTGCCGGTGCACAGCACCACCGAAGGGCTCTCTGTTGGGTGGTTGCGGCGCATTATTGCTGCTGCCATTGACGACTACGCCGCCGTCAGTGAGTATTTGCCGACCAGTCTGCTGCGCAAGCGTAATCTACCACCCTACAACTGGGCATTGCAGCAGGTGCACTTTCCCCTGCAGATGGCAGACGCAGACCGTGCACGCGAACGTCTTGCTTATGGGGAACTGTTTGACCTGCAGCTACTGATTGCCAGAAAGCGCTACCACCTGACGCGCAACTGTACTGGTCATGCTCACCAGTGTTTTGGAAAACTGCATCAGGCTTTGACAGCTTGCCTGCCTTTTGATTTGACAGATGATCAGGATGTAGCCGTTTCTCAGATTTTAGATGACATGGCAAGTCCGCACCCCATGCAGCGTTTGCTTTTAGGAGACGTGGGTACGGGCAAGACGGTTGTTGCTGCCTACGGCCTTGCCGTGGCGGCAGATTCTGGCACGCAGGCTGCCATGATGGCACCAACCGAGGTCTTGGCGCAGCAGTACGCACACAAGCTGGGGCCGCTGTTTGACCAGATAGGCCTGCGCTGGGCACTGCTGAGCGGCTCTACTCCTGCTGACGCTCGCGCACAACTGCTGGACGACCTGCGTAGCGGGCAAATTCAAGTGCTGTTTGGCACACACGCCTTGCTAGAAGACGACGTCGTTTTTGCACAGATGAGCCTTGCTATTGTCGACGAGCAACACCGTTTTGGGGTGCAGCAACGGCGTGCTTTGCATCACAAGGGGGGTTCGGCAGACGTGCTGGTCATGAGCGCGACCCCCATTCCGCGCACTCTGACCCTGACGGCTTTTGGGGATTTAGCTGCTAGCTATTTATACACGCGTCCTGTGGCGGGTGCCGGCGTCACAACACAAAAGGTTAGCTTTAAGAAAATCGCCGATGCCTACGACGCTGTGCACGCTGCGGTCAAAAAGGGGCAGCAGGCATACATTGTCTGTGCGCTGGTCGATGAATCGTCAAAAATCGAGGCACAATCTGCTGTTCAAATGATGCATCAGCTAGCAGCAGGCGAGTTCAGCGACTACCGTGTTCAGGTACTGACTGGCAGGATGCGCAGCGCAGAAAAAGCAGCCATCATGGACGATTTTCGTGCGGGAAAGATAGACATTTTGGTCTCGACGACAGTGATCGAAGTAGGAGTTGACGTCCACAACGCCACGGTCATGCTGGTTCTTGACGCGGATCGCTACGGTCTGGCGCAGCTGCACCAGTTGCGCGGGCGCGTGGGGCGCGGGCACGTGGCAGGCGAGGTCTGGCTGGTGTCAGATTCTTTTGCACGTCTTGCACAAGAACGTTTTGCTGCCCTGCTTTCAACTGATGATGGCTTTCATTTGGCAGAGCTTGACCTGAAATTGCGCGGCGCAGGTGAACTGTTGGGAAATCGCCAGAGTGGTCTTGCCAACTTTAAGGTTGCAGACCTTGCCACAGACAGCGACTTGCTTGACGCTGCGCGCGCAGACGCGCTGGCACTTATTGACGCAGACCCTGATTTGGCTGCTGACGAACTAGCACTGCTGCGCACACGCATAATAGCCCTCGAAGACAAACTGGGTGATTGGAAAGCCGCCGGATGAGAATCATCGCCGGAACATGGCGTGGTCAGCGCCTGCAGACACCAACAGGACGCAATACGCGACCAAGCAGTGACCGTCTGCGCGAGGCATTGTTTTCTAGCCTGCATTCGCGGCTGGGCAGCTTTGAGGGTTTGCTGGTACTGGACGCCTTTGCGGGCAGCGGCGCGCTGGGCCTTGAGGCACTGTCGCGTGGTGCGGCAAAAGTAGTGGCGGTAGAGGCTGACCAGAAGGCCGCAATTATCATCGAAAGTAACTACAAAAAGCTCTCAGAGAGCTCTCAACGTGATAATTCGGCCAAATTCGCCGGAGAAATGTGTGTGATTTGTGAAGACATTTTTGCCCTTCCGAGGGCCCTAAAAGGGCTAAAAGCAGACCTTTTATTCTTTGATCCACCCTACGATTTTGCCGACGAAAAACTCTGTCGATTGTTGGACAGACTCCGCCAAAGAGGGGTCTTTGCTGACGGCGCTCTGATAGTCATTGAACGCTGTCGCACAGCAGATGCACAAAAGCTGCTGCCAGCAAATTTCAGGGACCTAACGGTGAAGTTTTGCGGCGACAGTAGCCTGCATTTCGCATGCGCGCCGCCAGGTGTGGCACAATTAAAGTAGCGGCTGCCACGTCACGCACATAGAAGGGAACGCCGATGAAAAAAGCAGTCATACCGGGAACTTTTGACCCCATAACCAGCGGACATTTAGAGATAATTGAGCGTGCGTGCGCCCTGTTTGACGAGATAATCGTGGGTGTCGCTGCCTCTGCGGCAAAACGTGGCTGTGGCACGCTGTTTACGCTAGAAGAGCGCTGTGAGCTTGCACGTGGTGCGACTGCTCATCTAAAAAAGGTTCAAATTATTCCCTTTGAGGGGATGCTGGTAGAGTTTGTCCACAGGCAGGGTGACGCTGCTATTGTCAAGGGCTTGCGTGCTATGACCGACTTTGAAAACGAGTTTCAAATGGCAGCCATCAACTGGCGACTGGACGCAAAAGTCGAGACCATTTTTATCATGTCGTCTCCTGACCACATGTACCTGTCATCTTCGGCAGTGAAAGAAATTGCCTCCTTGCAGGGCCCCCTTGGTGGACTGGTCCCTCCCAATGTAAAAGAACCCCTGCGTTTGAAATTTATGTGAGAAAAGGCATCCAGTACGCAAAAAACCATCCGCCATGTTAGAATTTTTTTCGCACCAAAGTATGGTGCTGTTATGCGTGAAATAACGACAATAACTGCTACTATGCAGATGACACCGAAGCGAAAGTGAGACGGCCATGACCGTCAGAATTCCCAAATTTCGTGGGGGGGGGGGGGCTCTCAGAAAAACCTAGA